>NZ_JBNYXM010000017.1:0-109959 GCF_051380665.1 Janthinobacterium lyxosi | reverse complement strand
ACAATATCCCGCAGCGCGCCTTACACCACCAGACACCCATCCAGGCGCTCAAAGAGTGGCAGGCAAAGAAGCCGGATTTATTTGTTAAACGCGTTTATAACCAAGCGGGTCTTGACACGTAAGGGACAATGGACTGAATAACTGATGGTAGCCAATCTCTAAAAATTATGGCAGTTTTGTGGCTTGTTAAGCCTGACCAGCTAAGAAAAACCTTCATGTTTACCTTTAAATTGCTTTAATGAAATTGTATTTCTAAAATTACGTTTACAAATTATTCGCCACCCCCACAATCACCACCGCCGACGGCACCAGCAAAAACTGCGCAATCAGCGTCCCCGCCAATCTGCTCCCCACCAGCCATACCACCGCGCGCCGGAATTGCGATTCTTCGATCTTTCCTTCGATGACGTCATCCGTCATGCCCGACATGTGCGGGTCGATGAAGACGGCCATCATGATGGTGGCGCCGCCGTTGATGATCGATGAAAGCGTACTGGAGGTGACGCGCACGGTCGGGGCCAGCACGCCCGCGTACAACGCGGCGAAGACGCCGACCGTCCACAGCGCCGTGGCGATGACGTTCATGGCTGTCATGGAGATGGAGACGCCGGATTTCTCGCGCAGGCCCGTGACGTTGGCGGGCTTGGGCAGGCTGGCGGAGGTCTTGAGGTAGGACAAGCCGCCCTTGAAGACGGTGTGCAGCAGCAGTTTTGGTACGGAACGGTGTACCTGGAAATGCTCGACGGCGCGGCAGAAGGCGCGCTGGAAGGTGGGGATCAGTATCGCGCCGAGGATGGTCGCCAGGCTGGCGGAGAATAGCAGCCAGCGGAAGTCTACCAATAGCGTGCTGGCGGCGACGTGCTGGTCGATGCCCGTTTCCACCCGCTTGGCGAAGGTAAGGCTGAAAAACGGGCCCAGGAAAGAGTTCGAAGTGCGCGACAGCAGCATCAAAATGCTGAACAGTGCCAGCGACACGGCGATGCGCCGCGTGCGGATGCCGGCGATGCGCACGGAGTAGGCGAGGGTACCGATAATGTGGATGATGAACGTCAGTGTGCAAATCAACAGCAATTGCTTGTCCATCACAACCTTGCAGTAAAGAAAATGTCATTCCATGCTGCCATGAAGTTACTTATTTTTCAACTGTAAATTATTTAACGTTGCGTGTTGCTCAATTGGCGTGGCGTTGCAGTTGTTTTTGAGGGCAAAGCATGGCGATGGGGGAAGGCGGCGCGCTCAGTTGCGAGCTTGTTGCTCGTCCCTTGCTTGTATTTCAAGCTTGCACCCTCAACTACCGCACATGGCGGCGTGTCTTGCCGCACTGATGAATGACCAACCCGGAGGTACACCATGAGTTTCGATTCTTTTTTGTCCAAGCTGAAGTCCAAGGCAAGCGAGTTGAAAACCGAGGCATTGAAGTACAAGAACAAGGATTTCCTGAACGCTGCGATGGCGGGGTCGGCCCTGATCGCCATGGCCGACGGCAGTGTCAGTGCGGAAGAGAAGCAGAAGATGGTGAAGTTTATTGAAAGCAATGATGCGCTGTCGGTGTTTACCACCACGGACGTGATCAAGGCTTTCCAGGAATATGTGGGTCAGCTGGAGTTCGACAAGGATATCGGCGAAGCCAAGGCGTATCAGGCGCTGGGCAAGATGAAGTCGAATGTGGAGGCGTCGCGCCTGCTGGTGCGCATGATCATCGCCGTCGCTTCGTCAGACGGCAATTTCGATGCCAACGAGCAGCGCGTGGCCAGCAAGATCGCGCGCGAGCTGGGCTTGACTCCTGCGGAGTTCGAATTGCAGTAACTGCCAGGCCAGCCAGCCCCGGCTGGCTAGCTTAACTCTTGTCCCACCACGGCGGCGTTCCCGACGACCAGGGGCACGTCATTTGCACTTCGTTAATCCTGTAGCGGATCTCGATCACCTGCCCATGGTGAAACGGACCGCGTCTCCAGTCGCCGGAATCAAAGACGTAGCCTTTGCCCTTGATGCAAAGACTGGTCGGATTGTTGCCGATGGGGCCAGTCGAGTGCAGGGTGACGCGCACTTCGCCGTTGGCGTCCAGCGGGGCGTCGCCACCCATGAAGAGTGCATCCGAGCCGATGTCGCAGACAGTGGTGCTGCCTATCTTGCTGCAGTGCTTGATATACGTTTGCTGGCGCGCATTGGCCAGGTAATCGTCATGGCGCATCGGCTTGCCGTCGTCATAGGTAAAGCGCAGGGTGACTTGCGTGGGCTCGCTGGCCGGATGGCGCGTGGTGCTGGTGCAGGCGGCGCTGACCAGGGCCAGCAGTGGCCAGGCCAGCAGGCGCAGGCCGCGGCGCATGCACGTCAGCAAGCGGCTTTGAATATGTTCAGATTGAAACATGATACTCCATGGAGTGGCTGCGGCGTTGCCGCGGCGGAGGCGCTGATCATAGCACGCAGTCATTTCCACAGAGCATGTCTCCGGCGGGACAGCAGGGCGATTGCATGAAGGATTAGTGGTCGGTTTGGCCGTAGGGCAAAAATATTGCTTGTAAACCTGCCAAGAAAGGCGTTTACAATATTTGGACGCGCAAATGGCAAACGAACCGATCTCGTTGGTGGCAGCATTCGATGACTTGAACGACCCGCGTGCGCGGCATTGCCATCGACGGCAAGTGCGTGCGCGGCTCGCACGATGGCAAACACAGCGCGATTCACCTGGTGTCGGCATGGAGCAGCGCCGGCGGCTTGACGCTGGGACAGGTCAGGACCGCCGACAAGAGCAACGAGATCGCCGCGATCCCGGAATTGCTGGCGACGCTGGACATCAAAGGGGCCATCATCACTATCGACGCGATGGGATGTCAGCACGACATCGCGGCCAAGATCATCGCCAGCGGCGCAGATTATGTGCTGGGTGTGAAGGACAACCAAGCCGGTCTGGCCGAAGCGGTCAAGCTGTGGTTCGATGCCGCCGAGGCAGGCACGTTAGACCGTCCGTTCTGGGACCACAATCACACTGAAAAAGACCACGGGCGCATTGAAACCCGACGCTGCCTGGTGACTAACGACGTACTTGGCTAGACCAGCAAAACCAGTACTGGGCCAGCATGCAAAGCCTGATCATGATTGAATCAACGCGCGAAATCATCGGCAGAAACAGCACCGGTGCCGTCAGTGTCGAGCGGCGCTATTACCTCAGCAGTCTCCCGGCGAAAGCAGCTCATCTCGCGCACACCATCCGGGCCCACTGGGGTATCGAAAATAGCATGCACTGGGTGCTCGATGTCGCGTTCCGTGAGGACGATTGCCGCATCCGGGTCGGCGAAGGAGCACAAAACTTTGCCATCTTGCGCCGAATCGCCCTGAACTTGCTGAAAAATGAAAAGTCGACCAAGGTCGGCATCGCTACCAAACACTTAAAAGCTGGCTGGAGTGCCGACTATCTCGCCAAGGTATTGGGCTTGCCGACTTGATGCTTCATGCAATCGCCCTGGCGGGACAGCGGCCGGTTTGCGCATCTGCCCGTACGCTGGCACATGCGTGGCTGGCATGCGGAATCAGCTACGCTTGCGTGCCGCGCAAGTGAGCAGGGCCATGCCGGCGAGCAGCAAGGCGTAGGTCGAAGGCTCCGGAACCGGCGAGAGGGGATCGAGCCGCACGACTTCACATATGCTGCCGCGGCAGCCATAGGCAGAAATCTGGCCCGCTTCGTTTATGCCGCCTACTTGCCCGAAGTACCAGCCAGTCTCGCCAACCAGGTCGCTCAGGTCATACGTTTCATTACCATCCCAAAGCATGGCCAGCGTGCCGAAGTCGTTGTAGCCCAGTACCCTGCCGAGGCCATCGATACCGATGGAGGTGGAGAGCTTCGCTATCCTTTGATATTGTCCATTGGCCCAGAAGAACGCTTCTGTGCCGTTCATGCCTTGGCCGCCCGTGGCCCAGCCCGATACCTGGCCAGCGTTGTTGATACCGTTGGCATAACTTGGTGCGTCAAACTCGCTGACGAGCGGGGTCATCACGCCATTGGCATACAGGTAGGCCCCCGCTTTTCCATCGGCACCATTGGTGTAGCCGACGACGGCCCCGGCACTGTTGATATTGGAGGCAGCGTTGCCGATGCCGCCCGCCGCGCCGATTTCCTGATAACCGCCGGCGCTGGAGTACACATAGCCGCGCGCATTGCCGCTGCTGTCGAATGTGGTGAGCGTGACTTGCCCGGCATCGTTGATGGCGGTGGCGCGTGCCTGCTGGCCATTGACAGCGAGGGGGGTGAATGCACCATTTTCCACATAATAATAGGACCGCTTGCCCGAGCCGGTGGTGGAATAGGCGATGCCTTGGCCTGATGCATTGAGCGAACTGATCGTGATATTCCCCGGCAAGGGGGCCGCTACATTCAGAGTGGTGCCCGAGGTGCTGTACCAGACGTCCTTGTTCTGGGAGATGCCGATTCCAAAAATTTCCCCCTGCGAATTGATGTCTCCAGCGTACACATGCGCAGGCAGCGTGTAGTTAAAACGCGTCAGCGTGAATTGCGGTGCCGAAGCAGGTGCAGCGGACGCCGATGTTGCCGCCATTCCCACGAGCAGGGACAGTAGTGATTTTCTGAAAAACTGCATGCCATTCCCCTTTTGCCAAAATAATTATTATGATAAGTAATTATAAAAATGTAAACATCGTTGATGGGTTGGTTGTTAAAAAATATTCTCAACTAAATATTTTTTGTGCCTGGCGACAGGCACGGCGCGAATGACGCTGCTGATGCGGCGCCGGAGTTTAGCGTGCCTGGGTGAAGGATGGGGGGGGCGCATGTGCGCTGGCCATGCACCCCCGAACTGGGCGCCGGTGATGGCCTGCTCCCGCTAGGGCGCGCCGCGATTCATTTCTTGCATACTTTTTTGCACAGCAGACCGTAGGCCGCGCCCCTGCCGCGCCGGTGCTCGGCCTGATCGTAGGCGGCGCTGATGTCCTGCCACCGCACGCTGCCGGGCAAGGGCCGTAAGTCGTCGTCGAGCTCCATCTCGAAATGAATGAAGTGGCCATCGGCGCTCAGCAGCTTGCCGTACACGGCGGGCATGCCGGGGCAGGCCAGTTGCAGCTCGAGCATGAGAGCCGTGCCCAGCGCCACGCCATGGCTGGCGGCGCACTGGCGCAAGGCGTCGGGCAGCAGACGGGCGCGCCACCTGGCCGCCGTCTGTTTGATGGCGGCCAGGGTCAGCGCGTTTTGCTGTCGGACAGAATACTGTTTGCTCATGGCTGCCACCCATGCGGCATGCGGCTTGCCGCCTTAGCGCGATGCCAGGCCCATGCTTTGCACATGGGCGGGCACGATGTCGCCGCTGGCCAGTTTCTCGGCCGGCACCAGCATCAGCACTTCGCCACCCACGCTGCCATCGTCGCGCAAGTCGATGCGCATGGCGAGTTGCCGGTCGAGCGTCACGAAGCTGTCGCTCCTGCTGGCGATGATGCGGTGTTCTTCCTGATGGTCGATGCGCGGATACATGAAGGTGCCGATGCTGCCCGCATTGCGCAGGTGCAGTACCTACCCGTTCGATAGCTCGTAGGCGCCGCGGAACTGGCTAAACGTTTCCGGGCTCATAAAGTGTTTGTGTGCCGGCAGTTCTATCATCTGCAGGCGTCCGCCGGGAATGACGACGGTCTGGCTGTCGGGGAGCGATTGTGCATTTGCCAGCAGGGCGCAGACGCCCAGGGTGCCGGTCAGGATCCATGTTTTCATTTTCCAGCCCATCCTTGAGTGTTGTGCCGTCCTCTGCCGGGGCGGCGATGTTGATGTAGGTGCCAGGGAAACCGAGCCGGCTGGTGCGTGTGCGCTGCTGTCACACTGGCAAGGCGCGGCCTACCGGTTTTGCCAGTGTAGGCAGGCAAGTTGCCTTGCGCATCATTCGATCGGATGACACGGCCTCATGCATCGAGTCCGGCCAGATGGGCCGTTGCGCCATGGATCAGGGCGATCAGCTCGCCCTGGCGCCGCGTATCCGTCTTCAAATAGGTGTGGTGCAGATGCCTCTTGACGGTGTTGACGCTGATGCCGCCGCGCGCGGCGATTTCCTCGATGGTGGCCCCTTGCGCCAGCGCCTTGCCCACTTGCGCTTCGGCTTGCGTCAAGTCAAACAGTTGGCGCAAGGCAGGGACAGGCGTGCTCGCTTGCGTGGGGTCGCGGGCGATCAGCAGCGCGCATGGCGGCTGGCAATCGGCAAGCGGAGTGACAGTCAGGGCCAGCGGCGCTTGCTGCTTGCGCGCCAGGCGCAGCGACTGACATTGCGCTGCGCCGCCGGCACTGGCGATGATCAGGCGCACGGCGCGCACCAAGTCGGGCGGCGCAGCGTGTTCCAGTTGCGCCGTATGCAGGGCGTAGCCGGCGGGGGGCGAAGCGCAGCCCGAGGTTGGCATCGAGCACCAGCACGGCGGCGCCCATGGCGTCGAGCGCCGCCAGCGCGCAGTGGCTGGCCAGTTGCGCCTCGCGCAGGCGCTGCTGCAGGCACAGCGCGCGTTGCAGATGCGGCAAGAGCTCCTGCCATTGCTGGCCGCTCAGCTTAGCGCTGTCGAGCTGCGGCCAGTCGCCTTCGCCGCAGGCCGCGTCGTACAGGGCGGTGATCAGTTTACCCACATCCGCCGTTACTGTACCTGTACCCATGCTTGCCCCCATTGCCCGATTAGATCAGTGTGCCGCAGGCGTGCAGGTGCGGAACTGGGTAAGGGCGGTGTTGCGCAGCGATCCGCCGCACCTTTGTGAGGAAGGGCTGGTCGCTGCCATCTGGCTTGGGCAACTTTCAAGATAGTACAAAGAGAGTGCTGCTGCAATGGTGCGCGCAAATCTGCCTGGATAGTGTTCTGTAGGAAACTCGCGCTGCTAAAACAAGTCCATGATGTAAGATCCGCACTATGTTCGATTTTACATTTACCGATTGCCCATGAGTTCAATAATGATTCCCGACGTCGCCCTGGTCGACAACACCGAACAACGCACGCCGCTGGTGCTCGTGCTGGACTGTTCCGGCAGCATGGATGGCGAGCCCGTTTCGCTGCTGAACGAAGGCCTGGCCTTGCTGGAACAGGAGCTCAAGTCCGACGTGATCGCCGCCAAGCGCGTGCGCATCCTGGTGATTCAATTTGGCGCCCACGATGAAGCCATGGTGGCCAGCAACTGGTGCGATGCCATGGATTTCACGGCGCCCCGCCTGGAAGCGAACGGCACCACGCCGACCGGCGCGGCCGTCGAACTGGCCTTGGCCGAAATCGAGCAGGAAAAGCAGCGTTTCCGCCAGGCGGGCGTGGCATATACGCGGCCGTGGCTGTTCCTGATGTCGGACGGCGAGCCGACAGACCGCTGGCAGCACGGCGCCGAGCAGGCACGCGCGGCCGAGCAGGCCAATAAAGTGGCGATCTTCCCCATCGCCGTGGGCGACCACGCGAATATCGATACCCTGGCGCAGTTTTCCAGCCGTGGCGAGCGCGGCGTGAAGCAGCTGAAGGGCTTGCAGTTCCGCGAACTGTTCCTGTGGTTGAGCGCCAGCATGCAGGTGGTGTCGCAATCGCGTCCCGGTGCGCAGGCGCAGCTGGCCTCGACGGACGGCTGGTCTGTCGTGAATACGTGAAAGCCCGCTGATCCATGGCAATAGTAAACAAGTATTGGCGCGTGTTTGGCGCGTCCGTCACGGGCAAGGCGCACCTGGATAAAGAGATACCTTGCCAGGATGCGCATGCACACGCCGTGGTCAACGGGGTACTGGTGGCCATCGTCTGCGATGGCGCCGGTTCAGCCAGGCTGAGCGCGCAGGGCGCGCAGTTTGTTGCTGCGCAAACCGTGCAAGCGCTGGCCGGACGGCTGGAGCAGGGCGCCACCGTGCAGGATTTAGTTGACGGCGCGCTGGCCGGCACCTTGGCGCAAATCCGCGCCGCGCTGGACGACATCGCCCGCGCCGCTGGCGCCACGCTGGACGACTACGCAAGTACCGTGGTGGGCGTGGTCATGGGCGCGGACAACGGTTTCTTTTTCCACCTGGGCGACGGCCTGGGCGTGGCGCAATTGCCGGACGGTGGAGAGCTGATCTCGCTGCCCGCGAATGGCGAATACGCCAATGAGACATATTTTATCAGCGGCGAGCGCTGGCGCGAACAGCTGCGCCTGCTTGCGATTCCGCAAGCCGTGCGCGGCGTGGTGCTGATGTCCGACGGCTGCATGCCCTTTGCCATGAGCAAGAACAATGCGGCACTGTACGCGCCGTTCATGGATGCCGTGCAAGGCTATCTGCGCACGGTCGATCGCGTGGAACTGGGCAATGCGGCGCTGGCGTCCACTCTGGCCGACCCGCGCACGCACCAGATCACGGGCGACGACAAGACCCTGCTGCTGGCCCTGCGCGCATGAGCCAGAAGCAGGGAGTAAGCCCGGGACTTATCCCGGGCGGCAAGATCTGGCTGGATAAAGTCCGCAGTCTTGTCTTGGGCAAACTCGTCAAGAGCGGCGGCGCGGGCAGCGTGTATCTGTTGCCCGGCGCGCCTGCGCAGGTCGCCAAGCTATACCACCCTCACCTGGACCGGGCCGCCAACCGGCGCAAGCTCGAAGCGATGCTGGAACTGTCGCCGGAACTGCCCGATCAATTGGAAAACGGCAAGCGCTACGTACAGATAGCCTGGCCGCAATCGGCCGTGTTCGACGGCCAGGGCGGCTTTGCCGGTTTCGTCATGCCCCTGCTGGACATGGCGCAAACGGCCGAGCTGGAACAGATCATGCAGGAGCGGCAGGCGCGCGCGGCCGGCCTACCCACAGGACTCGGACCCAAGCTGACGCTGGCCGCCAACCTGGCCGCCGTCATCGATGCGCTGCACCAGCAGCAGCATTACGTGGTCGATCTGAAACCGGTGAATCTGCGTTTTTACCGCGACTCGCTGTACATCGCCATGCTCGACTGCGACGGCTTCAGCATCCAGGGCCATGCGGAGCGTTTTCCTGCCGAGCAATTCACGGCCGATTACCTTGCGCCGGAATTCCAGCGCAAGGGCATGCCGGCGGGCACGGAAATGGCGCAAGACCGCTTCGCGCTGGCCGTCGTCATCTTCCAATTGCTGAACTTTGGCATCCACCCGTACAGCGGGCGGCCCGGCAATGCGCAAGTGGCGACCGACATTCCCGGGCGCATCCGCGACGGCTGTTATGCGTATGGCGTGAAGCGCCACAAGCAGCTGGCGCCGAACGCCACCAGCGGCCACGCGCTGATGCCGCCCGAGCTGCGCGCCATGTTCGACCGCGCCTTTGCTCCATCACCGCAGCCACAGAGGCCGTCGGCGGCCGACTGGGCGCAGTTGCTGCGCGGCTATGCCCAGCGCAGCGGTGGCAAGTTGGTCATTTGCGCCGTGAATCCCGAACACCAGCATTTTGCGGGCCAGGGTTGCGCGGCCTGCGCGCGCGACAGGGTCATAGTCGCGGCCGCGCAAGCGTCCGCACAGGCGCAGCAGATGCAACTGCAACAGCAATCGTTGCCGCAGCAGCGCAGCGCGCGCCGCACGGCGCCGGGACAGGCACAGGTCACCATCCCGATGGCGGGCAAGACGAGCGGCGGTATCACAGGCAAGGGCTGGGCCGTGGTGGTGCTGCTGATCGTGCTATTCCTGATCGGCTTTGCGGCCTGGACCTCGTCGCCCGATGAAGTCAAGACCAAGGCTACGATGCAGGCGCAGGCCGACCAGGCGGCTGGCCTGGAAGTATTTGCGTGGCGCCAGCGCAAGACG
Organism: Janthinobacterium lyxosi; assembly: GCF_051380665.1. Taxonomy (NCBI): domain Bacteria; kingdom Pseudomonadati; phylum Pseudomonadota; class Betaproteobacteria; order Burkholderiales; family Oxalobacteraceae; genus Janthinobacterium; species Janthinobacterium lyxosi. The sequence continues at coordinate 100,236 of NZ_JBNYXM010000017.1, read as the reverse complement.
GCCGGTTTCCAGCCATCGGACGCTCGCAAGGCCGTGCTCGGCCTGTCGCAGGCGATGGGCAAGGGCGACGATGGCGCCGTCACGCGGGGCTTGCAGCTGTTGTACCGCTCGGGGCAGGAAAAGTCGTCCGGCTACAGGGGCGATCCTACGCGCGCGCGTCTGCGTACCACCTTGATGGAAGGCCTGGGCGCGATGCCGGGCTACGCCCCCGAATTGGCGAATACTTATCTTGACCAGTTGCTGGCCGATCCGCGCGACCACCTGGCGGCGGCGGCCTTGGGTCGCATGCACCTGAGCCTGAACGAACCGCAGGCGGCGCGCCAGTACTTCGAGCAAGCCGTCTGGGCCCATCCCACCGATGGCGTGGCCTGGCTGGGCATCGCCGCCACGGCGCTGCTGCGCGGCGGCGACGGACAGGACGCCGTGAACCTGGTGGCGTTGGCACAGATGACGGCTTACCGCTACGCGGTGGAGAGCGCCATGCCGGCCGGACCTGGTGAAGCGGCCGATAATGGCGTCGCACGCACGGCCAACCGCATGGACCGCGCCGCCAAGGTGCTGCGCCTGGCCCAGCCCGGTGCCTACCAGAAACGCTGGGACCAGGCGCTGGCCGATGGCGCGCTGCTGGCGGAAAAACTCAAGGCCTTGCCTCCCTTGCCGGACCAGCCTGCTGGCGTGCAGCGCGACACGATGACGACGGTTGCTTATGGCGTGCTTGACGAAAAGCACGCAACGGGTGAAAACCGCCTGACCCTGACCATCGCCGCCGACGGCACTCTGAGCTATGCGGCGGCCGAGTTGCCGATGGAGCCGATGCTCAACAAGGTCTTGCTCGATAGTGTCAAACGCTGGACCTACTTGCCTGCCGTCAAGCATGGTCAGTTGCAGGATGCCAAGGTGGTGGTGCTGGTGCGTTACCGCGATGGCCGGGTCAGCTTCGTGCCGGCCGACGCTGCCGATGCCGGTAAAAATTAAAGGAATACCATGAAAATCAAGACCCTATGCGCGCTGCTGGGCGCTTGCTTGCTGTGCCCAGGTATGGCGCAGGCGGAAATCGTGCAGCGCCAGGTGCTGGCAAGCATGGCCGGCGAACGCGATAGCGAAGGCGGCGATGTGTTTACTATTGCGGGCACGACGGCTTGCGGCGGCAAGCAGATACGCATGGATGCGCGCTCGGTCGGGCTGGACGAGGCGCCGTACGAGGCGCTGGAAGTCCAGCTTGCTGAACGCATGCGCGCCAGGACGCCCATGCTCGTCGGCCTCGACAAGTGCCCGGTGGACGGGTCCGTGCCCATCGTGCGCCATATTGCCGCCTGTACACAAGCCGCCTGCGCCGATGGCCGGGCGCGGCTGTACCTGCATGAACGTTTCTTCCCCATCGAGCAGGAAAAGGCGCCCAATGTGCTGCTGTTGCCTTTGCCGAAAGGCAAGCTGCCTGGCACGTGGAAGGCGGATATTTATAGTGTCGCCGGCCATAAGCTGCGCTTGTCCGGCCAGGTCAACAAGGCCGATTATGCATCCGGGGAACTGGTGGGCGGCTATGTCTCGTATTACCCGAATGGCAAGATCGAGAAACAGGTGGCGCAGGATGGACAGGGCCGGCAGGATGGCGCCTCCAGTCTGTATCGTGCCGATGGCAGCCTGGAATCGCGTGGCAACTGGCGTCACGGCTTGCCGGAAGGCACGCACCAGCAATATCACGCCACGGGCAAGCTGCGCGAGGCCAGCGTGTACCGCGAGGGCAAGCGCGTGGACGGTCCCGTGCAGACGTTTGACGCGAATGGCAAGCTGAGCACCAGTTTTGTGCTGCGCGATGGACGCATGGAAGGCGAATTGCTCGCGTATTTCCCGGATGGAAAAGTAGCGGGCCGGACGCAAGTGAGCAAGGGCAAGTTCAATGGCAGCACCACCGATTACTATCCCGATGGCGCCGTGCGCAGCAGCATGACGCAGCGTAACGACCTGCCGGTCGGGGAAGCGCTGGAATTCTATCCCGACGGCAAGGTGCAAACCCGCCAGCAGTATGGCGACGACGGCGGGTTGCTCAGCGTCCAGCGCTACAGCCCCCAGGGCGTGCTGGTGCTGGAAAGACGCTGGGATGCGAAATTGCGCGAGCAGGGCACGTCGCGCTCGTGGTACGAAAGCGGCACGCCAGAGCAATCCATCGAGTACGTGAACGACCGGCGCGACGGCTGGAGCCGCAGCTGGCGCGAGGATGGCAGCCTGAAGAATGAATGCCGGTATGTGGCCGGCAAGGCACAGGGCGACTGCGGCGAAGCGCCGCCAGCGCCGGAACTGCAGCGCAAGGAGCAGGCATGGCGCGCACTTTGAAACATTTGTTTGGCGCCATGCTGCTGTTGCCGGCGCTGGCCCACGCCGAGATCGTGCAGCGGCAGGTGATCACTGCGATCACGGCGGCGCCCGGCAGCGGCGATGTGTTGACCGTGGATGACGACACGGGCTGCGGCGGCAGGCAGCTGCGCGTGGATGCCGCGTCGGTCGGACTGAGCGAGGAACAGTATGACGTCATGAAGGCCGAGCTGGCCATTATGATCCACGACAGGAACCCCGTGCTGGTGCGCCTGCGTACCTGCCCGGCGCCCGACCTTGCCGGCGCCGATGCCATTCCCGTTATCCACATGCTGCGCGGCTGCGATGCGCACTGTGCCGATGGCAAGGCCCGTTTATACCTGAACCACAAGCTGTCGCGCAGCGAGGCAATGGAACAGGCGCGCTATGCGCTGGTCCTGCCGCTGCCGCCAGGCAAGACACCGGGCACCTGGCAAGTCGAGATCTATCATGTGCGCGAAGGCGAACCGAGGCGGCTGATCGGCCAGGTCAACGATCCCGATTACCTGCGCGGCAAGCTGGTGGGCAACTACAGCATGTATTACCCGCATGGACAGGTCGAGATGCAGGTGGAGCAGGACGGGCGCGGCGTGCAGGAAGGAACGCAGACGCTGTATTACCCGGACGGCAAGGTTTCCATGCGCAACATGTGGCGCAATGGCGTGCAGGAAGGCGAACAGCGGATCTATCACGATACGGGCAAGCTGAACGAGATCAGCCAGTACGAGAACGGCGCCCGCGCCGATGGCCTGGTGGAAACGTTCGACAAGGATGGCAAGCTGCGCACGCGCATGACCCAGGTCAAGGGCCAGACGGAGGGTGAACTGCTGCTGTTCTATCCGGACGGCACCGTGGAAAGCCGCAGCCTGTATGTGAACGGCATCCAGACGGGGCCGAGCACCAGCTATTTCCCGGATGGGAAGGTGCAGCGCACCGCCACCTACGTTGACGGCAAGCCCGCTGGCGAGAGCGTCGAATATTATCCGGACGGCAAGGTCGCCAGCAAGCGCACGCACAGCGACCACTTTGTATTGCGCAGCGAACAGCGCTTCAGCCGGGCCGGCGTATTGATCGTACACAAACTGTGGAACGCAGGCGGGCGCGAGGAGGGCGCATTGCGTTCCTGGTACGCCGATGGCAAGCCAAGGCAGCTGATTGAATATGTCGATGGCGAACGCCAGGGCTGGGCGCGGCACTGGCGCGCAGATGGCGGCCTGGAAAGCGAATGCCGCTATGTCGCCGATGTGGTGCAGGGGGAATGTAACGGGGCGTCAGCCAGGATGTCGTACACGGAGGATGGGATCGAACCGCTGATGCCGGAACCGTGAACAGGGAAAGTCATTGCCGTTCGATCACTGATGCGTGGCCTGCCTTTTTACGAGGGATGTACAGTACTGGAAATGACACTGGATGGCGTCCAGAGTTCGTCCAGTCCCAGCACCGTGCCCGTGGCGTCATTTCGCGTATAAACAAACACCATTGCCAGCCTAGACTGGACCGTGGCGCATGGCTGCTTACGCCGAGCAGGGCCTTTTGTGGGCGGCAGCTTTCGCCCCGAAGCAGAAGTTCCTCAAACCTGTCTCCCTCATTCTGGGATGCCGGAACGTTGAGGATTATTAAGCCAGACTTTCAATTTCGCCATGAAGTCCCATACGTCACCTTCGGCCGGCTGAACATAATCTGCCAAGTCCGGGTCACTGCCCATCTTCCCAAAAATGTCAACGAGCCAGGCTGGGCCGTGACCGTTAGCACTGAGAGGTTTTAGCCATGATTCCAATTCCCCATTGGGCACAACGAAAACTCCGTATTTTGCAAGTTGGCTAAGCAGTGCCTCCGCACTTTCACGATCCTCTCGTCCCAGAATATCGACGCCGCCGTGTCGCTTCATGTCTTTCCCTGTTTTCTCCATCGCCTGCTTGATTGCTGCACGCATGTTGCCCATGTTAGCCTGAAGCAGTTCCGGGATATTTGCCGCTTTCGCCATATTAGCCCATACTGCGCCCCCTTCTTTCAGAACATCAATGTCAACAATACTTGCAACAGGAATGCCTAGCTTTCGCAGCGGAGCGACAATGGTCGGAATGGTTTGCTTATTCTGTGCATTTATGAACAAACAATTTGATATGCCTCGCTCAGGGCTGAGTTGAAGCAATCGCTCATTTATTTCTTGGTAGAAGGCTCTGTCAGCATCAGATTCGGTTACCACCACAAACTCGTAAAACAGCCCACTTAGGACGCCAGTGGATCGCAGGAGTGGATGACGCATCAACTCAAGTATTTCTTCATTTGGCAGTACCCTGGCAGTCGAGACGCCACCTCGGTGCGTTAATCTGATGATATTCGTTGGAACGTTGGACTGGATGCAGCCCATCAAGAACGTCGGACTGTGCGTAGATACGAAAACCCGTTTCGCAGCGGCGCGCGCAGCATTTGCAATCTCGAGTCCGAGTTTTGCAGCCAATGATGGATGAAGAAACGCTTCTGGCTCATCGATCAGTACAACGTCAGGGTCTCCTGCAATTACTCGGTCACGATACCCGTAAAGGCTTTGACACCGTCGCTTGCTGCACTAATAAGTTGTGCTTGATTATGGTACTCCACGGCTTCATTGTGCAAGCCTCTTTCCTCCTGATTACTGACCGGAGGGCTGAGAGCTAGGCGAACCCGCAATTGGCCCAATGAAGTGGGATCGATCACAAAATAAGTGCCAAACGCTTCCGAGACAATACGACGCACTTCGGATCGCATCGCATCATTGCGGAACAGGATTTGCAAACTGCTCGTTGGCGGTCCTTGCAGATCACCTCCACTTTGATCTGCTATTAGGTTGATGCGATCTGCTCCTCCCAGCCATAAGGTCTTATGGACCAAATAATAATTGCAGAAGTACCCGAGATTTCCAATGGGCATCTGCAAATTTGCAACGTATGACGCGCGATGAACCTGCTGGCGGGCGTATTTGCTGGCGAGAATAATGTGATCTGGGTGGACAAGCTCCCCTTGGCTTGGTTTTGCTTGGAGGCGATCAATTACGTTGCTTACGGTTTCTGCGGTTAGTCCCTCAAAACCAACTTCTTCCAGTATCACAGCCGTCGCGTCACGGTTCCCAGAACGACAATACTGATTCAATTCCGTCAGCAACTTACTCTTCCCAGAGTTGTTTGGTCCTACAAACACAGTGAGGGGTGTGACTTTGATCTTTTCCGCTGGCACACCAGGAGAGCGCCCAAATTTTAAAATGATGCTACTAATCATGATTCATTCCATATAATTTTAGTTGCCAAAATAGCAGAATGATATGCAATTGGCTTAACAGAGCGAACGGCTGGCGAGCGTCTGGCAAACTGGTGGCGATTCAATAAATCACAACTGCTAGAGTCATGTCGAGTGGTTGCTATCTGGCCGATAGCAGAACACCGCAATGACTGATCGCACAATGTGCCTGCTTTCAGAATCTGGAGGCGGTTGGTTTGTCGTCTACCGATGCGGCGGCGTCAGCACACTGGCGATCGCCTTCGGCAAGGTCTCCGGATAATCGCGGCTGAAGTGCAAGCCGCGGCTTTCGCGGCGGGACAGGGCGCTGTTGACGATCATCGACGCCACGTCGACCAGATTGCGCAGTTCCAGCAAATCGTGGGTGATGCGGAAGTTGCGGTAGTACTCGTCGATTTCTTCCTTCAAGAGGGCAATGCGGTGCTGGGCCCGCTCCAGGCGCTTGGTCGTGCGCACGATGCCCACGTAATTCCACATGAAGCGGCGCAACTCGTCCCAGTTGTGGGAAATCACCACTTCCTCGTCCGCATCCGTGACGCGGCTTTCATCCCAGTCGGGCAGGTACGGCGTACCCAGCTTTTCCTTGCTTTCGATATCTTGCGCGCAGGCGCGGCCGATGACGATGCATTCCAGCAAGGAGTTCGACGCCAGGCGGTTCGCGCCATGCAAGCCCGTGCAGGCCGTCTCGCCCACCGCATACAGGCCCGGCAAGTCGGCGCGGCCGGACAGGTCCGTGACGACGCCGCCACACGTGTAGTGGGCGGCCGGCACGATGGGGATCGGCTGCTTGGTGATGTCGATACCCAGTTCCAGGCAGCGCGCGTAAATCGTGGGGAAGTGTTCGATGAGAAATGCGGCCGGCTTGTGGCTGATGTCCAGGTGCACGTAATCGAGGCCCCGCTTCTTGATCTCGAAGTCGATGGCGCGCGCCACCACGTCGCGCGGCGCCAGTTCGGCCCGCTCATCGTGGGCCAGCATGAAGCGCGTGCCGGCTGCCGCGCCCGCTTCAGGCGGCAGTTTCAGCAAGCCCCCTTCGCCACGGATGGCTTCGGTGATCAGGAAGGATTTCGCGTAAGGGTGGTACAGGCATGTCGGGTGGAACTGAATGAATTCCATGTTCGACACGCGGCAGCCGGCGCGCCAGGCCATGGCGATGCCGTCGCCGCTGGCCGTGTCCGGGTTGGTGGTATATAAATACACCTTGCCGGCGCCGCCCGTGGCCAGCACGGTGTGCTCGGCGGCAAAGGTGTGCACCTTGCCCGTTTGTTCATCCTGCACGTACAGGCCGTGGCAATGCGGTTGCGCATTGCGCTGCGTCGGCTTCATGCCCAGCTTGTCGGAGGTGATCAGGTCGATGGCGCAATGGTGTTCAAACAGACTGATGTTCGGGTGGGCGCGCACCTTTTCTTCCAGCGTCACTTGCACGGCGTGCCCGGTGGCATCAGCCGCGTGGATGATGCGGCGCTGGCTGTGTCCGCCTTCGCGGGTCAAATGAAAACCCAGTTCGGCCGTAGCGTCGCGCGTAAACGGCACGCCTTGCTCGATCAGCCATTCGATGGCTTCGCGGCCGTGCTCGACGATATAGCGCGTGGCGCTCTCGTCGCACAGGCCGCCGCCGGCGATCAGGGTGTCTTCGATGTGCTGCTGGTGGCTGTCGCCCGAGTCCAGCACGGCCGCGATCCCGCCCTGCGCCCAGTTGCTGGCGCCATCGAGCAGCGCGCGTTTGGAAATGATCGCGACAGTGCGCGTCTCAGCTAAATGCAGTGCAACCGATAAACCCGCCAGGCCACTGCCGACAATCGCTACATCAAATTTCATGACATTTATCTCTTTTAGGGGAAGCATACTATATGCCATTTCCCCTCATTCGGTAATGTGTTGAGATAAATTCTGCCAGCGAAAGATAGCTGGGGCCGTAGCTTGTGGCGCATCAATGTCCTGCTGGAACAGTTCGCCATCATGGCAAGACAGCAGCAAGCCGCCCTGTGCGCGGCCTGATGCTTTTTGCCGCAGGAGGAACCATGATCCGCATCTTCAGCCATTATGTCTCGAAAACAGCGTTTATATTGCTGTTGCTGGAAATCCTGATCCTGCTGCTGTCGGCCACACTGACATCCCTGCTGTGGCTGGCGGACGGCAGCCGCGTGCTGCGGGTGGGCGAGGTCTATCTGTCGTCTGCGATCTTTGCACTGGTCATCGTGTTCAGCATGAGTGCGCTGGGCATGTACCAGCACCGCTCGCGCGAAGACATCCGCAACACCTTGTTGCGCATCCTGCCGTCGTTCGCGCTGGGTTTTGCCGTGCTCACCGTGCTGATACGCTTCATTCCGGCCTTGCATTTCGGGCGCGGCAGCGTGCTGATCTTCGGCCTGGGCGCCATCGGCGTGCTGCTGGCGCGCCTGGTGGTGTTCAAATCCTCGCAATCGGCGCTGATGGAAGGCCGGCTGATCCTGGTGGGCGGCGGGGCGCTGGCGCGCGAATGCATGGACTTGGCAGCGAGCAAGATCGGTTTTCACCAGTTTACGGTGGTCGGCTGTATCGATGTGGCTGGCGAGCAATGCTGCGTACCGGCCTCGGCCTTGCTACCGGCCGAACCATCGCTGCTGGCCATGGCCCAGCGGCATGCCGCGCATGAGATCGTCGTGTCCGTCAGCGACCGGCGCAATGGCGCGTTTCCTGCCAAGCAACTACTGGAATGCGCGCTGGGTGGCGTCAAGGTGATCGATGCGGCCACGTTTTTCGAGCGCGAAGCGTGCCAGATCCGCATCGATTCATTGCAACCCAGCTATCTGATCTATGGCGGCGGCTTCGACCAGAGTTTTTTCCGCGCCGCATCGAAGCGCCTGTTCGACCTGGCGGCCAGCGCGGTCATCTGCCTGGCGGCGTTGCCCGTGATGCTGGTGACGGCCCTGTGCATCCGCCTGGAAGACGGCGGCCCCGTGTTTTACCAGCAAGAGCGGGTGGGACGCGACGGCTTGCCCTTCAATGTGCTGAAATTTCGCAGCATGCGCTGCGATGCGGAGCGCGATGGCAAGCCCATCTGGGCGCTGACCAACGATGCGCGCATCACGCGCGTGGGTAATCTGATCCGCAAGCTGCGCATCGACGAGTTGCCGCAGATGCTCAATGTGTTTCGCGGCGAGATGAGTTTCGTGGGGCCACGCCCCGAGCGCGCGTATTTTGTCGAGCAACTGAAGCAGCAGGTGCCATACTACAACATTCGTCACAGCATCAAACCTGGCATCACGGGCCTGGCGCAGGTGCGCTATCAGTATGGCGCCTCCGTCGACGATGCCGTGAAGAAGCTGCAATACGATTTGTATTATGTGAAAAACAATAGCCTGTTCCTCGACTTGCTGATTCTGCTCGACACGGTACAGGTGGTGCTGTTTGGCAAGGGTAGCCGATGATGCGGTCGCAGTCAGACTGGCTGGCGGCGGCCGACGCGGCGGCCCTCAGCCATGGCCTGGCATCGCTGGCCTTCTTCGTGCTGGCGCTGCTACTCATCAGCAACTGGCGCGCGCGGCAAAACGTGCGCGCCTTGCTGGTGGCTTGCCTGGCGACGGGTGGCTGGGCCACGGGCACGGTGGTGCTCGTGCTGCTGGGGCAGCGCATCGCGCTGGCCGGCGATGCGCTCGAGTTGCTGCGCACCCTGGCCTGGCTGGTGTTCTTGCTGCTGCTGATCGAACCGTCGCGTCCCCGCCTGCGCCTGGTGCTGGTGGGCATCGCCCTCACGGCGCTGGCGCCCTGGCTGTTCTCGATGGCCTCCTCCTGGCTGGCGCTGCCTTTGCCGGCGCGTATCATCGCCAGTGTCTGCCGTTTGCTGCTGGCCGTGCTGGGCATGCTGCTGGTGGAACAGTGGTACCGCAACACGCCGCCCTTGAAACGCTGGGGCATCAAGTTTGCCTGCCTGGGCGTGGGCGGCCTGTTTGCCTACGATTTCTATCTGTACAGCGACGCCTTGTTGTTTCGCGCGATCAACGACGACATCTGGGCCGCGCGCGGCATCGTCGACGCCCTGTGCGCGCCGCTGCTGGCCGTCTCGGCGGCGCGCAATCCGGGCTGGGCGCTGGGCCTGTCCGTCTCGCGCCAGATGCTGTACCGCTCGGCCGCCTTGCTGGGTTCGGCCATCTATTTGCTGGCCATGGCGGCCAGCGCCTATTACTTGCGCTATTTCGGCGGCACCTGGGGTTCCCTGATGCAGATGGCTTACCTGGTCGGCGCAGCCCTGCTGCTGGCGGGCGTGCTGTTTTCCGGCAGCCTGCGCGCCAAGCTCAAGGTCACTATCAACAAACATTTTTACAATGCCATCTTCGATTACCGCGAGGAATGGCTCAGATTCACGCGGGTCTTGTCCGAAGACGGCCCGGCCCTGGGCGAACGCACGATACAGGCCATGGCGCAGCTGGTGGAAAGCCGCGCCGGCGCGCTGTGGATTTTGCGTGAACAGGGGCAGTTTGCCCCGGCCGCCAGCTGGAACTGGCCACCCAGCACGTGGAGCGAGCCGGCGGCAGGCAGCCTGTGCCAGTTCCTGGAGGAAAAGCTATGGGTGATCGACGTGCCTGACTGCCAGCAAAACCCACGCCAGTACGGTGGCTTGCTGCTGCCGCCGGCGCTGCTGGCGCTGCCGCAAGTATGGCTGCTGGTGCCCTTGATGCTGCATGGCCAGCTGTTCGCCTTTGTCGCGCTGGCGCGCCCCCGCACGCGTATCGGCTTGAACTGGGAAATCCGCGACGTGCTGAAAATTGCCGGCAGCCAGGCCGCCAGCTACCTGGCGCACCGCGAATCGCTCGATACCCTGACGGTGGCGCGCCAGTTCGATTCGTTCAACCGCATGTCCACTTTTATCGTGCACGACCTCAAGAACCTGGTGTTCCAGCTGTCCTTGCTATTAAGCAATGCCGAAAAGCACCGCGCCAATCCCGCCTTCCAGGAAGACATGCTGGGCACGCTCGACCATTCCGTGCAGAAAATGAAGACCTTGCTGCAGAAACTGGCGCGCGGCGAGGCGCCGGAAGCGCCAGCGCCGCTGCTGCTCGATGGCTTGCTGCGCCAGGCCGTGGCCGCCAAGGCCAGCCTGGCGCCGGCGCCCCGGCTGGAAATCGTCGATGGCGAGCTGACGGTGCTGGCTAACCGCGCACGCCTGGAGCGCGTGCTGGGCCATTTGATCCAGAACGCCATCGAGGCCACGGGCAGCGATGGCAAGGTGGCCGTGCGGCTGCGGCGCGAGCAGCATACGGCCGTGGTCGAACTCGACGATACGGGGCAGGGCATGAGCGAACAATTCATCCGCGAACGCCTGTTCAAACCGTTTGACACAACCAAGACGGCAGGCATGGGCATCGGTGTGTTCGAAAGCCGCGAATACCTGCGCGAAGTGGGCGGCAGCCTGGAAGTGCGCAGCGAACCCGACGTCGGCACCACGTTCCGCGTGATCCTGCCGCTGCACGCGGCCTAGAAAAGGAGTGCCATGGGCAAACAGAAACTGCTGGTTATCGAAGACGATCCCGGCCTGCAAAAGCAGCTGCACTGGAGTTTTGACGGCTATGAGGTCTTGCTGGCGGGCGAACGCGAGGCGGCGCTGGCGCTGGTGCGGCGCCACCAGCCGGCCGTGGTGACGATGGACCTGGGCTTGCCGCCCGATCCGGACGGTGCCACGGAAGGCCTGGCCACCTTGCAGCACATCCTCGCGCTGGCGCCGGACACGAAAGTCATCATCCTCTCGGGCAACCAGGAGCGGGCACATGCGTTAAAGGCCATCGCCCTGGGGGCCTACGATTTCCACCAGAAACCGTTCGACGCCGACATGCTGGGCCTGGTCATCGCCCGCGCGTTCTACCTGCACGCCATGCAGCAGGAAAACCGCCGCATGCTGCAGACGCAGGCGGACTCGCCGCTGGCCGGCATCGTCAGCCGCGATCCCGGCATGCTGAAACTGTGCCGCAGCGTGGAAAAAGTCGCGCCCTCGTCCGCCAGCGTGATGCTGCTGGGCGACTCGGGCAGCGGCAAGGAGCTGATTGCGCGTGGCTTGCATGCGCTTTCCAGCCGCCACGCGCAGCGCTTCATTGCCATCAATTGCGCGGCGATTCCCGAAAACCTGCTGGAAAGCGAGCTCTTCGGCTATGAGCGGGGGGCATTTACGGGCGCGGCGCGGCAAACCCTGGGCAAGATCGAGCTGGCGCACGGCGGCACCTTCTTTCTCGACGAGGTCGGCGACATGCCGATAGCGCTGCAGGCGAAACTGCTACGCTTCCTGCAGGAGCGGGTCATCGAGCGCGTCGGCGGGCGCGCCGAGATCGCCGTCGATGTGCGCATCGTCTGCGCCACGCACCAGGACTTGAAGGTGCTGGCGGAAAAGGGACGTTTCCGCGAAGACCTGTTTTACCGTCTCAGCGAAATCGTCTTGCGCATTCCGCCCCTGCGCGAACGGGCCGGCGATTGCGCCTTGCTGGCCCACCATTTCAAGAACAAGTTCTGCGCCAGCGAAGGGCGCGGCAGCCTGCATTTCAGCGCGGGCGCGCTGCAGCTGATCGAAAGCTATGGCTGGCCCGGCAATGTGCGCGAGGTGGAAAACTGCATCAGGCGGGCCGTCATCATGTGCGACGGACCGCAGATCGCGGCCGACGACCTGGGCTTGCCCGCCAGCGCCCAGGCGGCGCCCCAGGATGAGCCGCTGAACCTGCGCCAGGCCCGCGAAGCGGCCGAATACAAGGTGATGGTACGCGCGCTGGCGCGGGCCGACGGCAATATCGCCCGCGCGGCCGAGCTGCTGGGCGTGAGCCGGCCCACCTTGTACGACCTGATGGGCCACCACGGCATCAAGTAGGTGCACGATACTGATATAGATTAAATATCAATTTGTGTAAGGCGTCGCACATACACTGGCGCCGCCGTGGCGCATCCTTGCCTCATCTACAACAAGGAGGCGCCATGAACGCGATCAGTTTATTGATGCAGGACCATAAGGCCGTGAAAGCTCTGTTTGCCCAGTATGAAGGCTTGAGCGACCGCTCATTTGCCACCAAGAAAAAGCTGGCCGACCAGATTTGTCAGGAATTGACCGTGCATACGCAGCTGGAAGAAGAGATTTTCTACCCGGCCGTGCGCCGCCCCATCCACGACGGCGATTTGATGGATGAAGCCGTCGTCGAGCACGCGAGCGCCAAGGAACTCATCGCGCAAATCGAAGCGATGGACCCCGCCGACGACCTGTACGACGCCAAGGTCAAGGTGCTGTCCGAGCAGATCGAACACCACGTCAAGGAAGAAGAGGGCGACATGTTTCCCAAAGTGCGCCATACAGCCGTCGACCTCGATGCGCTGGGCCGGGAAATGGCCGCGCGCAAGGAACAGCTGACGGGCAGCGCCGCCTGAGCGCCTAAAACATTACCAACCAAGGGAGTCTTCCATGCAAGCTACACAATTGTCCATGTCGGACCTGAACAATCCGGGCGTTTCCTGGGGCGCCGTGCTGGCGGGCGCGGCCGCTGCGGCCGCCTTGTCCTTCATCTTGCTGATCCTCGGCGTGGGCCTGGGCCTGTCGTCCGTGTCGCCGTGGTCGTTCAACGCCACGGCCATCGGCGTGTCGAGCATCGCCTGGCTGGCCTTCATGCAGTTGGCCTCGTCCGGTATTGGCGGCTACATGGCGGGCCGGCTGCGCGTGAAATGGAGTGCCATCCACACGGATGAGGTGCATTTCCGCGATACGGCGCACGGCTTGCTGGCCTGGGCCGTTGCCACCCTGATCACCGTGGCCGTGCTGGCCGGCGGCACGCGGGCCGTGCTCAGCGGCGCCATCGATGCGGGCAGCGGCGTGGCGGCGGTAGTGTCCCCGGCCGCAGCGGCTGCTGCCGGGGCTGCCGGCGCCAAGGCGGGCGAGGGCGGCAGCAGCGCCAATCCGCTCGATTATTTTTCGGACATGCTGCTGCGCGCCGCGCCAGCGCCCGAGGCGGGCGGCACGTTCGCCGACCAGCGCGTGGAAATCGGCAAGATCTTCGCCACGGGCCTGTCCACGGGTAGCCTGGCCGCCGATGACCGCGCTTACCTGGGCCAGATCGTGGCCAGCCGCACGGGCTTGACGCAAGCTGAAGCGGAAGCGCGCGTCGACGCCGTCTACGCACGCGCCGCCAAGGCCGCCGCCGATGCCAAGGCGGCCGCCCAGCAAGCGGCCGAAACGGCCCGCAAGGCCGGTGCCCACACGGCCCTGTGGATGTTCGTCGCCTTGCTGCTGGGCGCTTTCGTCGCCAGCCTGGCGGCAACGTTCGGCGGGCGCCAGCGCGACCATGAGCGCGTGCTGCGCCATGTGACCATTTAATCCACCATTCGATCTAGGAGAGTGCCATGCGTTCCATCCTCTTGCTGCTGCTGGGCATTCCATTGCCCATCGTCATACTGATTGCCCTGTTCGTGCATTAACACGTCGACGTAAAAAACGGTGCCCGCCGCAAGCGGGCGCCGTTTGTGTTGAAGCGGGTGCATGTGTAAGATGGCGCCATCTTTCCACCGAGACTATCCATGAATGTGACCGCTTTTCGTCCCTTGCTGAAAACCGCCGCCACCGCCGCCTTTGCCTGCACGGTGCTGGCCTCGTGTTCCACCCTGATCGGCCCGCGCGACGTGAATGTGTCGCTGAGCAAGATGCAGCAAGGCCTGGAGCGCCGCTTTCCCATCGATAAACGGGTGCTGTCCGTGCTGGACGTCAAGCTGACCCACCCGCAGCTGTCGCTACAGCCCGAGCGCGAAAGAGTCGCCCTCAGCGTGGACGCCAGCGTCTTGCCGCCGTTCATCCGCCAGAGCTGGCGCGGCAGCCTGGCCCTGTCGGGTCGCCTGGTGCTCGACGCCCAGCGCAATGCCGTCTACCTGAGCGAAGCGAGCGTGGACAAGGTGACTATCGACGGCATGGACGAGTCGCAGCAGCGCCAGTTCGCCAAGGTGGCCAGCCTGGTGGCCGACCAGCTCATGCATGAAACGCCGATCTACAGCTTCAAGCCCGATGAATTGCGCTATGCGGGCGTGCAATTCGTGCCGACGCTGATCAGGACCACAGGGAATGGGCTGACGGTGACGTTCGAGCCGGTGAAATAGGGGCGCATTGCATCAGGATGCTATTAGGGGCAAATGTAATGACGGTTATCGGCAGACGGATCTATCCGTTCAAGAACTACCCGGGCGAGCAGCTTTTCGATGGCTGCGGCGTCGCGGACATTTTGCTCTGACACTGCATAGCCATCATGTAAAGAAATTTTCACCACCCCGGCGTGGCACCAGATGAAGACCTCGATACCCATGATGTCGCACCGACCTGGCTGTTGCCACAAGGTGCCATCAATCAGCGAGGGAAACCGCAAGAATACATCGCCCTGGTAGGCGACGCCCGGCAAAGGCTGCGGTGGCGCTGCGTCAAATTTCACCAGTTTGACGCCCAGGCTCGTCAAGAATGTGTCGAGCTGTGCCGGTTCGCCGTAGGCAAAGGCGACATCCAATGAGTCGCCGTCATTGGCATGTCCTCCAAGGGCCCTGAAAAAACGGAAGAACTTCAGGCGCCGTGCCCACTTGCGTAGTTTTTTTTCGCTATGTTCCTTGAACAGGTATTGCATCCATCTATTCACGGCGAGCTTTCATTATTCGACCCGGGAGCGGTGTTTTCGGGGTTATAAAATATTTGTGTCGCTGTATTATTGCGCGGCGTCGCCTCTTCATGGAACAGATCAGCCAGGTACTCGCATAGTGCATCGGCGCTTATATCGTCCGGAATAATGAAATCGGCAGGCCTGCACTTGCCTTCCGCGCCGAGATAGAAGGCGCGCCAGGCGCGCTGACTCTCCCGGACGGCAATCAGCGTGCCGAAAATATTGAATCTGAATTCCTGCATCAAACTTCTCCAGTCAAAGAGCCAGGCAAAAAGATGTGGCGAGCGACAGGTATGGCTATTGCTAGATGGTAACATTTGCTGATCATCGGCGCGGGCTTGAGGCGTGCTTCAGCGAATATCGGATGACCGAAGTTGTTCAACCGCCATTGTTGCCCCGCAAGCAGGCCGACTATAATCCTGCTTCTCATGCCTGGACACAGCATGTTCCCCAACATGAAGTTAAAACAATTAAAGGAATCTTCGTGAAACGTTCACTCATCAGCGCCGCATGCTGCGCCTTGCTCGCCTTATCCTCGCCGTCGCTGTACGCCCAGCAAGCCGCAAACTTTGCCGCGCCGGTTTCCGGCATCGACCTGAAAACCCTGGACCCCGCGGTCAGCCCCAAGGATGATTTCTACGGCTACGTCAACGGCGTCTGGACCCGCAATACGGACATCCCGGCCGACAAATCCGTCTGGGGCACATATATTGAATTGCGCGAAATCGCGCAAGGCCAGTTGCGCGGCCTGATCGATGCCACCGTCAAGAACCCGGGCAAGCCCGGCAGCGAGGCGCACAAGATCGCCGACCTGTACACGAGTTTCATGAATGACAAGGCGCGCAATGCGGCCGGCTTCAAGCCCTTGCGCGCCGAGCTGGCCCGCGTTGCTAGCGTGAAAGACAAGAAAGACTTGCCAGCGCTGTTGGCTTACCTGCAAGGCAATGGCATCCAGACGCCGTTTTCCGCCTATGTTGCGCCCGATGCGCAAGACCCCGAGCGCTACACGGTCAACATCAGCCAGTCCGGCCTGGGCTTGCCTGACCGCGATTATTA
This sequence comes from Janthinobacterium lyxosi, assembly GCF_051380665.1. Classification (NCBI taxonomy): domain Bacteria; kingdom Pseudomonadati; phylum Pseudomonadota; class Betaproteobacteria; order Burkholderiales; family Oxalobacteraceae; genus Janthinobacterium; species Janthinobacterium lyxosi. The sequence goes on along the minus strand of NZ_JBNYXM010000017.1, from coordinate 83,929 downwards.
CCTCAAGGATGACGACGCCAAGCTGCAGGGCGTGCGCGCCAAATACCTCAAGCATATCGAGACCATGCTGGCCATGAGCGGCGACAAGGCAGCCGCCGAACACGCGGCGCAAATCCTCGACATCGAAACGCGCCTGGCGGCCGTGCAGTGGACGCGCGTGCAGATGCGCGACCCCGTCAAATCGTACAATCGTGTCGATTTCGACAAATTCACGGCATTGGCGCCCGCCTTCGACTGGAACGCCTACTTTGCCGCCGCCGGCCTGGCGCCAAAGGCTTCCTCGGCCGTGGTGCGCCAGCCCAGCTTCATCGAAGGTTTTTCCGAGACCGTGGCTGCCGTGCCGCTGGCATCGTGGAAAAGCTATCTGAACTGGCGCATCATCGAAAGCTATGCCTCCTACCTCGATAGCGCGACTGTCAAGCAGCGCTTCGCCTTCGACGGCACGGTGCTGCGCGGCGTGCCGCAAAGCGAACCGCAGTGGCAGCTGGCGCTGCGCTTCACGGACAACGCCATCAGCGATGCCGTCGGCAAGCGTTATGTGGAAATGTATTTGCCGCCGGAAACCCGGCCCCGCGTGATGGCCATGTTCGACAATTTCGTCGCTTCGTTCAAGGATGGCATCGAGCAGCTCGACTGGATGGGCCCGGAAACCAAGAAGGAAGCCCAGCTCAAGCTGGCAGCCTTGAAGCCGAAGATCGCTTACCCGGATAGCTGGCGCGACTACAGCAGCATGCAGACGCAGTCGAACGACCTGATCGCCAACGTGCGCGCCTCGCGCGCCTGGAGCCGGCAGCAAAACCTGGAGAAACTGGGTAAACCCGTCGACCGCGATGAGTGGTCGATGACGCCGCAAACCGTCAACGCCAGCTACAGCCCGTCGCTCAACGCCATCACGATCCCGGCCGCCATCCTGCAGCCGCCATTCTTCAATGTGAAAGCGGAAGATGCCGTCAATTACGGCTTGCTGGGCATCACTTTCGGCCATGAAATCAGCCATGCCTTCGACGATTCCGGCAGTCAATATGACGCCAAGGGCCGCTTGCGCAACTGGTGGACGGCAGAAGACCGCACGGCCTTCAAGGCGCTGGCCGCCGGCCTCGTCAAGCAATATGGCGCCTACAGCCCCGTGCCGGGCTACCATATCAATGGCGAGCTGACCCTGGGCGAGAACATCGGCGACAATTCCGGCCTGTCGATCACCTACAAGGCGTACCAGCGTTCATTGAACGGCAAGCCGTCGCCCGTGCTCGATGGCCTGACGGGCGAACAGCGCCTGTACATCGGCTTTGCGCAGAAATGGCGCGCAAAATTGCGTCCGGAAGCGGCGATCGCGCAGATCAAGAGCGATCCCCATTCCCCGGGCGAATTCCGCGCCAAGGGCACGGTGAAAAACCAGCCAGGCTTCTATGAAGCGTTCGGCATCAAGCCGGGCGACCCGATGTATCTGCCGCCCGAGCAGCGCGTGATCATGTGGTAAGCAAGTAGGGCAGTTGGGCATCCGCGCCGGGGACTATTCCTTGGCGTGGTTCAGCGTGTACCTTGGCAATTCCAAGGTCAGGTCTTCCTTGCTCACTCGCGCCTGGCACGACAGGCGCGAATGGGGCTGCAAGCCCCAGGCCTGGTCGAGCATGTCTTCTTCATTGTCGCCCAGTTCGTTGAGCGACTCGAAACCTTGCACCACGACCACGTGGCAGGTGGAACAGGCGCCCACCTGGCCGCAGGCGTGTTCCATGTCGATCTGATTGCGCAGCAAGGCGTCGCAAATGCTGATTGTTTCCGGCGCGTCGAAGACGGCGCCATCGGGGGCCAGCTCGGGATGGGGCAGGACGGTGATTTTTGGCATGCGGGATTCTCCTCGGTTATCCTTCAATAGCGTCACCTTGGACCTTCCCGCCTTGGCAAGGTCAAGTCCCTGCGCGATCCTGTGCGACGATGCACTCGTCCAGATGGTCGAGCAATTGCAGGAACACGCGCTTATCCGCCACGTGATTCATCGTGGCACTCGTCAATACATCGCTGGCGGCCGCCGTCACGGCGTCCTTGGCCGCCATGCAGGCGGCATGCATTTGCGCGCGATCCAGTTCCAGCAGCGCCGTCGCGATGCCTACGCGCGTGAAGTCGTAGGCATCCATGCCGCAACAGCCGGCCACGCAATGCGTTTCCAGCCGGTAAATCAGCGGCCACAGTTCTCCCAGCAAGGGATCGATGTCGATGGCCTGGGCATAGCGCCCTGCGATGTCGATGAATTCGATCCATGCATCATCGGCAATCTGGATATCGTATTGGCGGTCGCGTTCGGTCATTTTTCAACATTCTCCTGGTCAGTGGCATCGCATGATAAAAAAACCGCCCGAAGGCGGTTTTCTTGTGCGGGAAACGGCGCAGCAACTCAATAAGCTAGATAAAGTAGATCAGCGCGACCACGCCCACCACCAGGGCCACGCGGGTGACCTGGTACGCGGTCTTGTTCCACGCCTTGAAGCGGCGGCGGTACTGGCCCATGGTCCAGGAAATCTGGAACAGCTTGCTCACGCCGCCGACCTGGTCGCCCAGTTCGTTCGGCGAGGCGGCGGCCGTCATCAGGGTGCGGCCCAGCCAGCGGTTCAGGCCTTGCGCCCAGCGGTAGCGCATCGGGCGTTCGATGTCGCAGAACAGGATGATGCGGTCGCTGTCGGCATCGTTGCGGGCCCAGTGGATATACGTTTCATCGAACATCACGGCCTGGCCGTCGCGCCAGCTGTGGCGCTCGCCATCGACGTCGATGAAGCAGCGGTCGTCGTTCGGCGTCTGCAAGCCCAGGTGGTAGCGCAAGGAGCCGGCGAACGGGTCGCGGTGCGGGTTGAGCTTGCCGCCTTGCGGCAGTTCCGCAAACATGGCCGCCTTGATCGAGGGAATCGATTGCAGCAGTGCATAGGTTTGCGGGCACATTTGCTGTGCCGACGGGTGATTCGCGTCATACCATTTCAGGTAGAAACGCTTCCAGCCATACTTGAAGAAGGAATTGAAGCCCACGTCATTGTTTTTTTCAGCCGCCTTGATCTTTTTCATTTCCTGCATGCGCAGCGCTTCATCGCGGATGATTTGCCAGTTCTGCTGCAGCGGCGCCAGTTCCGGAAATTGATCGACGGAAAGATAGGGCGTGGCCGGCACCTTGGAAAAGGTGTGCATGAACAGGTTCAGCGGCGCCATGAACGAGGAGTGATCGAAGATCTGGCGGCGAAACGGCAGGCGTACCTTGCCACGAAAATGAATATGTAAAACAGAAAACACAAAAATGCCCAGCAAGGCCCACTTCATACACAACCTCGTTTTTTAAGAATGGGGCAATTATAACCAGTTAATGCCACCGCCACTCCGTGCCACGGTGAAGGAAAGATGAAGCAGCGCGCGCGCGCCGGCTGCCCTACAATGGTTTTTTATCCACACTTATCCGAGGTAATCATGGAAATCTGGCACGCACCGCTGGACCTGGCCACGCTCAACGCCGCCAGCGAGGGCACGGCCATGCGCCACCTGGGCATCGCATTCACGGCATTCGGCCCCGACTGGATCGAAGCGACCATGCCTGTCGACCACCGCACCATGCAGCCGTTCAAGCTGTTGCATGGCGGCGCTTCGGTCTTGCTGGCTGAAACCCTGGGCAGCATGGCCGCGAATGCCTGCCTGGACAGCCGTCGGTACGTGAGTGTGGGGCAGGAAATCAACGCCAACCACGTACGCGGCGTGCGCGGCGGCCACGTGACGGGGCGCGCCACGCCGATACACCGGGGCCGCAGCAGCCAGGTGTGGGAAATCCGCATCGTCGACGACGACGGCAAACTGTGCTGCATCTCGCGCATCACCATGGCCGTCATCGACGCCCCTTGACTTGCATCAAAGCATTAAAAGCGAGCGCGTGAAATCATCCAGAACGCCGTTCGCTTATAATTCAGTGTGCTGTTGTACCGTGCGGGAGTTTTTTCCGCGCGTTCACATTGCCCGGAATAGAAGCTGACTGCCCAAAAAACGCCAGTTAGAGACCCATCCTGCGCCATGCAGGAATGGCAACACGACGTGAGCAGATCGCTGGTTCGGTTTTAGCGGAACCGGCAAACAATCAACTTTATTACAGGGCAATAACAACAATGATGTCATTCAATCGTTTGACGATAGGCGCGCGCCTGAGCGCAGGCTTCGGGCTGCTGGTTTTACTCATGCTGGCGCTGGCCGCCTTCGCACTGCTGCGCATCGGCGCCATTTCCGGCGCCATGGACGCGCAAGAAAAAGTCCAACTGGAAAAACTCGAACCGCTGTACGTGGCGCGCGAAGCGCTCGACCAGACGGGCCTGGCCGCCCGTAACGCGTATATCTTCCATGACCAGGCCGCCGCCGAAAAAGAGCTGGCCATCCTCGACAGCCAGAAGGCGCTGTACCTGGACGCGCTGGCCCGATTGGCGCCAAAGTTCGCCGGCGATGCGCAATTCGAGAAAGTCAGCACGGGCCTGAAAACCATGGCGCAGGAACTGCAGCGTCCGCGCCAGTTCCGCGCCACTGGGCAGATGGAGCAGTACGGCACCTTCCTCGTCGAGGAATGCAGCCCCCTGCGGCGCCAGATCGTCGACGACATCGATGCCGTCCTGAAAAACGTGCAGCGCGAATCGGAGCAGGCCAGCGTGGCCGCGCGCGCCATCTATGGCCAGTCGCTGCGCTGGATCGGCGTGCTGGCCGCGCTCAGCGTGCTCATTTGCATTGCGGTGGCCACCGTCATCACGCGCGGCCTGCTGCGCCAGCTGGGCGGCGAACCGGCATATGCGGCCTCGATCGCCGGGCGCATCGCGCTGGGCGAACTGGCCATCGACGTGCACACGCGCCACGGCGACGACAGCAGTTTATTGTTCGCCATCAAAACCATGCGCGACAACCTGGCCGCCATCGTCGGCAAGGTGCGCCGCGGTACGGAAAGCATCGCCACGGCCTCGACCGAGATCGCTTCGGGTAACCGTGACCTGTCGCAGCGCACGGAGCAGCAGGCCGGCTCGCTGGAAGAAGTGGCCTCGTCGATGGAAGAACTGATTTCCGCCGTGCGCCAGAATGCGGACAACGCGCAGCAGGCGAATCGTTTGGCGCGCGAAGCGTCGACCGTGTCGGAGCAGGGCGGCAAGGCGGTGGCCGAAGTGGTGCACACCATGGGCTTGATCAATGCCTCGTCAAACAAGATCGTCGACATCATCGGCGTGATCGACAGCATCGCCTTCCAGACCAATATCCTGGCCTTGAACGCGGCCGTGGAAGCGGCGCGCGCCGGTGAACAGGGGCGCGGTTTCGCCGTCGTCGCCACCGAGGTGCGCAGCCTGGCGCAGCGCTCCGCCGCCGCCGCGCGCGAAATCAAGGCCTTGATCAACGATTCCGTCAGCAAGGTAGGCACGGGCACGGTGCTCGTCGAGCAGGCGGGCGCCACCATGCATGAGGTGGTGGCCGGTATCGGCAGGGTGACGGGCATCATGGCCGAGATCAGTCACGCCACGCAGGAGCAGGGCGCCGGCATCGAGCAAGTCAACCGCGCCATCGTCGACATGGACCGCGTCACCCAGCAAAACGCGGCCCTGGTGGAGCAGGCGGCCGCCGCCGCGCACGAGTTGCAGCAGCAGGCGGCGCAACTGGAGCAGGAAGTGGGGATTTTCAAACTGGCCCAGCCGGCCAACGCTCCCCTGCGACTGGCGGCCTGAGGCCGATAGCGCGCCAGCGTGGCGCGCCAACAGCCATGCGCCAATAGTCATATTACGCGCTACAATGAGAGCTGGATCACCGCCAGGACTTCTCATGCAAGTGCGCAGCAGCCACGATCTATCCAGCCCGGACGACGACAAACCGGCGCCGCCCGTGCTGCAGCTAGCCCTTGCCGGCCTGGGCTGGGGCTTGCTCACCTGCATGCTGTGCTTTGCCATCCTGTTCTTCACCAAATGGCTGCTGCCGCCCGAATACTGGGGCGCACACACGGGCTTGACCAAGTTCAAGCGCGAAATGTCGCTGCCCCTGCTGGTGTTCTGGGTCGTCATCTATTCTCCCATTCTTGAAACATTCCTGGGACAGCTGTTGCCGCTGGAAATCCTCAAGCGTCTGGGCGCCAGCCGCCACTTGAGCATCTTCATCGGCGCCATCCTGTGGGCCATTGTGCATTTCATCAGCGGCGGCCTGCTGCACGCCATCGTTGCGCTGGGTTCGGGCGCCATGTTCAGCTTTGTCTACCTGCGCTACCGCGAACCGGGTGTGGCCGTTGCCTATGCGACGACGACATTTTCCCGCGCCTGCAACAATATCGCCATCCTCGTCGCAGTGTTCTACGGCCTCGATGCCTGATTCCTGTCCTTTCTGAGCAAGTACAGCACCAGCGCCGCCAGCGCCACGGCCAGCCCCGCCAAACCGCCCAGCAACTGGCGGAAGGCGGCGTCATAGCTGGCGCGCAGCAGCGCTTCCTGGCCGCCCAGCAGCTGTGTTGCTTGTTGGATATCACCGAGCGCGGCGCGGCTGGCGGCCGCCAGCACGGGCAGATCGGCGGGCAGCTGCCGCGCCAGGCCCGTGCCGATCAGGCCGGCCAGCGCGGCGCCCGCCAAGGCCAGCGCCACCCCATCGGCGCTGATGCGCACGGTATTGAAGATGCCTGTCGCCATGCCGGCCCGCTCCGTTTCCACCACGTTCAAGGCCATGCCATCCATCAAGCCCCACGGCAAGCCGATGCCCACGCCGATCAGCAGCAGCGGCCCGGCCAGCGTCGCAGCGCTGCCATGGCCCAGCACCTGCGCCAGCCAGGCCAGGCCCGCCGCCGCCAGCAGCAGTCCCGCCGCGCACAGGGTGCCGGCCTTGACCCAGCGCAATAGCAGCGCCGCCAGCATGGGCACGAGCAGCAGCGGCGCGGCCAGGGCGATCATCAGGCGGCCCGCCGCCAACGGCGACACGCCATCGATGCCGATGAAGCGCCCCGGCAGCATGACGATGAGCACGATGAACAGGAAGGCGGGCGAGGCGGCCAGCACTTGCACGGCAACAAAGCGGCGCTGGCGGAACAGGCTCAAGTCCAGCATGGCCTGCGCCGTCCTGCGTTCGATCACGATAAAAATGAAAAACAGCAGCACGGACGAGGCGACGGGCAGCAGCACGGCCCCGCTGCGCCAGCCGTGTTCGGGCGCCAGCAGCATGCCCAGGGTCAACAGGGCCAGCGCGGCGCTGAAGCTGAGGGCGCCAAGCCAGTCCAGCCGGCCTTTGCTGCGCGGCGGATCGGCCGGCACGCTGCACAGCACCAGCAGCGCGCCGATGGCGCCCAGCGCGGCCGTGGCGTAAAAGATGGCGGGCCAGCGGGCCAGCGCCAGCATGGCGCCGGCCGTCAGCGGACCGAAGGCCAGGCCCAGGCCGAAGGTGGTGCCCAGCATGCTCATCACGCGGCTGCGCGCCGCACCGTGGAACAGGGGCGCCAGCGAGGACATGGCGGCGGCGAACGCGGCCGCGCCGCCGAGGCCCTGCACGAAGCGCAGCGCGGCGATCCATGTCACCGAGGGTGCGACGGCGATGGCCAGGGTCACCGCGCAAAACAGCGCCAGCCCCGCCAGCCAGACGCGGCGCCGTCCCAGCACGTCCGTCAGGCTGCCCGCCACCATCATGGCGCTGCCATAGCTGAGAATATATGCATTGATGACCCAGTTCAGCGCGGCGGTGCTGCCGTGCAATTCGGCGCCGAGGGCAGGCAGCGCCACGGCCGGGCCCGTGAAGCACAGGGGAATCAGCAGGCCCGTCAGGCAGGCGGCCAGCACTTGCAGGGGGAGTGAAAGACGTGAGGGTGAGGGCATGGGATCGGCTCGGAAAGAAAGAGGGGCGAGTATGGTGCACCCGTCATTGAAGAAAAATGGGCTAAACTGCCGAACATATCGGACAAGAATGTCTTCAATGGGGAATCACATGGATAGCTTGGGTGGCATCGCCATGTTCGTGCAGGTGGCCGACAGCGGCAGTTTTTCGGCCACGGGCCGACTGCTGGGCCTGTCATCGTCGGCCGTTGGCAAGAGCGTGGCGCGCATGGAGGCGCGGCTGGGCGCGCGCCTGTTCCAGCGCAGCACACGGCATCTGGCGCTGACGGCGGAAGGGGAAAAGTTTTTGCAGCGCTGCAAGCGCATCTTGGCGGAGGTGGAAGCGGCCGAGCGGGAATTGTGCGAGGCCAGCAGCGCGCCCAGCGGCCGCCTGCGCCTCAGCCTGCCACGCTACAGCGGCCTGTTCGAGCCGGCCATCGGCGCCTTCATGCAAGCTTATCCCGCCATCGAACTGGACCTCGATTTCTCCGATGCCATGGTCAATATCGTCAGCGACGGCTTTGACGCCGCCGTGCGCACGGGCGAGCTGGCCGACTCGGGTTTGATGCGGCGCAAACTATGTACGTTCCGCCGCCTGCTGGTGGCGTCGCCCGCCTACCTGGCGCGCCATGGCCGGCCCGCCGATGGCGCCGAGCTGCTGCGCCACGCTCGCCTGGACTACCGTTTTCCCGCCACGGGCCGCCTGGAACAGTGGCCGCTGATGGACGAGGCTGTCCAGCCGGCGTCCGGCATGGTCTGCAACAGCATGGAAATGCGCGTCTTCCTGGCCGTGCAAGGACAGGGCATTGCCTATCTGCCCGCGTTTGCCGTGCAGCGCGAGCTGGCGGCGGGGCAACTTGTTTCGCTGCTGGACGAGCATACGCAGGCGCGCACGGCTTTCTGGCTGCTGTGGCCGGCCAGCCGCCACCTGCCGCCGCGCCTGCGCGCGTTGATCGATTTCCTGGTGGAGCAATTGCAGGATCAGACTTTTGGAGCGCAGCCCTGACGGCTGCTTCTTCCCTGGCGGCGCCGTAGCTGCATGTGTTTGGCGCCACGGCGCGCCATGGCCGCGCAATAGTGACTATATTGATAGTTATCCTTCCCGCGCGGGAGGGCGTTCCTATCCTGACTATTCCGACCAAGGGAGACATCATGCACAGCGTACAAAAGATTAGCCCATGTTTATGGTTCAACGGCCACGCCGAGGCGGCGGCCCGGTTTTATACGGAAATATTTCCCAATTCGAAAGTGGGCCAGATCCTGCGTTATGGCGAGGAGGGCAGGGAAATCCACGGCCAGGAGCCGGGCAGCGTGCTGACGGTGGCTTTCGAACTCGATGGCCAGACGTTTACGGGCTTGAACGGCGGGCCCTTGTTCCAGTTTTCCGAAGCCATCTCGTTCCAGGTCAATTGCGAAACCCAGGACGAGGTTGACCATTACTGGAACTGGCTGTCCGAAGGCGGGCCGCCGGAAGCCCAGCAATGCAGCTGGCTCAAGGACCAGTTCGGGGTGTCCTGGCAAATCGTGCCCACCATCATGATCAAGCTGCTGACGGACCCCGATCCCGTCAAGGCCCAGCGCGTGATGAAGGCCATGATGGGCATGAAAAAGATCGACATCGAGCAGATCAAGCGGGCGTACGCGGGCTAGTGCCGCACGCCGTACGCTAGCGTCGCGCCCTGTCCAAGATGGCTGGCCTTTGTTATAGTCCCAGCCATCTTTCCATCCGCCTACAGACCCTGCCATGACTTCAAGTACTAGCAGCACCATCGCGCCCCGCACCTTCGGCACGCCCCTGTCTTCCACCGCCATCAAAGTCATGCTGCTGGGCTCGGGTGAACTGGGCAAGGAAGTGATCATCTCGCTGCAGCGCCTGGGCGTGGAAGTGATCGCCGTCGACCGCTATCCGAATGCCCCCGGCCACCCTGTGGCGCACCGCTCGCACGTGATCGACATGAGCGATGGCGTGGCCCTGGCCGCCCTGATAGCCCTGGAAAAGCCGGATTTGATCGTGCCGGAAATCGAAGCCATCGCCACCGATACCCTGGCGGCGCTGGAAGCGGCGGGGCAGATCACCTGCATCCCGAACGCGCGCGCCGCCGTGCTGACGATGAACCGCGAAGGCATCCGCACGCTGGCGGCCGAAACGCTCGGCGTGGCGACCTCGCCATACCGCTTCGCCAGCAGCCTGCAAGAGATGCAACTGGCGTGCCAGGAAATCGGTTTTCCCTGCGTCGTCAAGCCCGTGATGTCCTCGTCGGGCAAGGGCCAGTCCAAGCTCGATGGCCCGCAAGACGTGGAAACGGCGTGGGCGTATGCGGCCAGCGGCGGCCGGGTCGACACGGGCCGGGTCATCGTCGAAGGTTTCATCGACTTCGATTACGAAATCACCCTGCTGACGGTGCGTGCCGTGGGCGCGTCGGGACAGATCGAAACGCAGTTTTGCGAACCGATCGGCCACTTGCAGGTGCAGGGCGATTACGTGGAATCGTGGCAGCCGGCCCGCATGGCGCCGCTGGCCCTGGAGCGCTCGCGCGACATCGCCCGCAAGGTGACGGACAACCTGGGCGGCCTGGGCCTGTTCGGCGTGGAACTGTTTGTCAAGGACGATATGGTGTGGTTCTCGGAAGTGAGCCCCCGTCCGCACGATACGGGCATGGTCACCATGGCCAGCCAGGTGCAGAGCGAATTTGAATTGCACGCGAAAGCCATCCTGGGCTTGCCCGTCAACGTGGCGCTGCGTTCGCCCGGGGCCTCGGCCGTCATCTATGGCCAGCTGGAAGCGAAGGGCATCGCCTTCGAAGGCGTGGCCGACGCCTTGAGCGTGCCGGGCGCGGACTTGCGCCTGTTCGGCAAGCCGGAATCGTTCGCCCGCCGCCGCATGGGCGTGGCGCTGGCCACGGCGGACGATATCGACACGGCCCGCGCGCGCGCCGTGCTGGCCGCGTCCAAGGTCAAGCCGGTCGCCCGCTGATGGTGGCTTAATGGCCGATCCAAGCCTGCCGCTGGCCGACGCCGGCGGCGACGATATCAAGCGCAAGCTGCGCGGCCACATCGCGCGGCGCAACCTGGCCGGCGCCGCCAACGACTGCAAGTGGAACGCGCTGCTGGCCTTCATGCGCGGGCAGGACGATTGGCTGCCGTCGTACCGCTATGGCTCCGTCACCGGCTACGTCTCGCGCTGGGATACGGAATGGGACTACCACCCGCCGTTTCCCTTCATGGGCGTGGAATGGTTCGACATCGGCCTCTACTCGGAAGAACATGTGGGCATGCTGCTGCCAAAGAAAATCATCGACCACGGCGTGTGGATCGTGCCCGAACTGGAACGCATCGGCTTCGATTTCGAGGTACGAGATAGCGTGGCACGCATCTGGGGCTATTTGCCCCGCAGTTATGACGATTTCCCTTCCGCCGACTAATTCAAAGACTAATCTCATGCCTGAAAACGCTATCCCGCAAGTGCCGCAACCGGACGACGCCGTCGTCGGCAAGGAAGCGGGCGCGCAGATGCTGGCCACGGCCTGCGCCGCGCGCGACGCCTTTTATGCCACGCTGGGCGCCATGGATGGCGACGCGCTGGCGCCGCTGCTCAATCCCGCGTTCATGGGCGGGCCACGCTGGCCGTCACTGCGCCAGGCCTGGCGCGTGATTCGCCGGCCCGGCTCGATCGTGATCGCCAGCGATGGCTTGAGCGATCCGTTCGAGGATGACGCCGACGTCTTCGTGCCGCGTGGCCACCTGCTGGAAGTGTGCATCGAGGCGCCGCTGGCCGCCTTCGACGGCCAGGAAGTGGCGCAGTCCTGGCTCTTCGACCTGGTCTACCAGGTCAGCCAGAACGTGGCCGACCACGGCTCCATCGATTTGCTGCTGCAGCGCCACGGCAGCGTCTCGATGGTGCTGGACTTGCAGGATGCACCTAAGGGACTGGAAGATGAAAACGAACAGGTGGGCGTGCTGCTGGCCCAGGGCGCGGCCACGCTTCCCTCAACGTTCGACACGCCGTATGGGGAAGTGATGCTGCTCACCATCACCGTGCTGCAGCCAGCGGAGCTGGCGTACCTCAGCGAGGCCGCCGACAAGGCGCAGTCGCGGCGCGACCTGGCCGCCGCGCTGACTGCTTCGCCGACGGGGTATCTGAGCCTGGCCAAGCGGCCGGCCGTCATTCCCCGCTAGGCGGTTCCACAGGCTCGGGCACTGCGGGTACTGGCGTTCCTTCCGCTTCCTTCGTTTCCTTAGCGTCAACGACGGCGGGTGCGGGCTCCGGTTCGTGCCATTTGCCCGCCGCCTTCAGCTTGTTCTTCAGCCCTGGCAAGGGGAAGCCCAGCGCATAGGCTTTTTGCGCGTGCCCGCTGGCCTTCTCGTATTCCTTCTTTTTGACATACATCAGGCCCAGGTTGTACTGGATGGTGGCCTGGTCGGGCGCCAGGCGGCTGGCCGCGTCCAGCTGTTCCAGCGCCGTCGCATCCTGGCCCGTGGCCAGCAGGTAGTTACCATACACCATGCGCGCCGTCACGTCGTGCGGCGCGAAGGCGATGGCCCGTTCGAAGTAGCAGCTGACCGTATAGCGGGCGCCGACCGGCTGCGCGCTTTTCAGGCGCAAGCCCAGCTTGGCCATCGAGGCCAGCGCCCGGTGGTGATTCGGGAAGTGTTCCAGCGTGTAGCTGATATCGGCACCCAGGCTGCCCGTCATGCCTTGCGTGAGCGTTTCCACGGCGCGTGAAAAATGGAATTTCTCGACCACGGACAGGCCGGCGCGGTCTTGCGCGCTCGTATAGTCGCCGCCCGGCGTGTGTTTCACGTAGGGCGGGCATCCGGCAGCGCCGGCATGGGCGCAACAGGCGGCGAGGGCGCAGGCAAGTATCAGGTGTTTCATGCTGTTCTCCTGTGGCTGACCTGGTCCAGCAAGTCGGCCAGGGCGTTGCTGCGGGCTTGCCGCGATTGCAGGGCGATGGCGGTGGGGCTGGCCAGCGGCGCGCGGCCCTGGCGCGCCAGTTCCAGGAAGCGCAGCAAGGCGCGCGCGCAGTCGCCGCTCGATGCCAGCTGGCCGATGGTGTCGATGCCGCAGTGGCGCAGCTTGGCCGCGCTGTCGCCGGCCAGGTCGGTCAACGCCAGGATGGGCCGGCGGCAGCGCAGGTATTCATACAGCTTGGCGGGAATCTGCGCGTTGCAATTGGCCGCCTGCAGCAGCAGCAAGCCGTCGGCCGCCAGCATTTCCTTCAGCGCCGCGCCGTGCGGCTGCAAAGGTTCCAGGCGCACCAGGTCCAGGATGCCGTATTTCACCAGCAGGCTGGCCAGCCATGCGTCGTGGCCCGTGGCGCGCAGCACCAGCTGGAAATTGCGCGCATGCAGTACGCCGTCGTGGCGCAGCTTGGCCAGGGCCTCGAACAGGGCTTGCGGATCGCGCTCGGACGGGTAGATCACGCCGCTGTGCAGCAGCTGGAAGCGGCTGCGGTGGCCGGGGTGGCCATGCAGCGCGTGTGGCTGCACGGCGCCTTCGTCATCATCATGACCATTTTCGATCAGGCAGAAACGCTCGCGCCCCACCTGCGCCAGGCGCCGTTGGTGCGCGTCGATGGCGCCCGGCGTGGTGCAGACGATGGCCGCGCTGCGCGCCGCGATGCGCTGTTCGATCCACGCATGCATGCGGTGCAAACGCGCTTCGGGCGGATACGGCGCCAGCGGGTCGCTGTCGTCCAACATGGGGTCGCGCTGATCGGCGACCCACGGCAGGCCGCTGAGTTTTTGCAAGGTCATCGCGATCAGGTGCGCCGTGGCGATCGGGTAGGTGGACCAGATGGCGTCGGGGCGGTACTGTCGGATCATTCGCAGGCCGGCCGGCACGGCGCTCAGCCACCAGGAACTCCAGCGGTCGGGCAGCGCCAGGCAGCGCGGATAGCGCCCGGCGATGGCCAGGTGGCGCGCTGCGTCCAGCGCCAGGGTGCGCCGCACGGTGGCTTGCGCGCCGATCTGCGCCAACTGCGTATCGCCCCGCTGCGCATACGCGAGCGGCGCGGGACTGAGCACCAGCGGCTGCCAGCCGCAGTCGGGCAAATGGCGCGCGAAGCCCAGGGTGCGCAGGATGCCGCTGCCGCCAGCAAGCGGCGGGAAATGGTAGGCGATCATCAGCACCCGTTTTGGTCGGGCCGCGTTCGGTCGGGCCGCGTTCGGCGTGATCCCTAGCATGACTGCAGCCACCGGGCGCATAGCTGTTCGACTTCGCCGCGCCAGGCGGCGCTGGCGAAGGTGTGGTTGGCGCCATCGACCTGCGCCTGCGTCCAGTGCGCGCGCGCGGCGACGGCGCGCCACGCCGCATCGCCATCGATCAGGGCTTGCCACTCGCGCGCGCCCAGGTCGTCGCCGCTGCGGATCAGCAAGACCTTGCCCTGGAACTGCGTCAGCGCCAGCAGCAAGGCCGGCGCGGGCGCGTCGTTTTCCAGTGCTGCCGGTTTCTGCGTGGCGGCCGCCACTTGCCGCAGCGAGGCCAGGCTGGCGCCCAGCTGCAGTCCGCCGCCAGCCAGCTTGCGCCAGAACGCGCCTTGCAGCAGGCGTGGCAGATAATAATGGCGCAGGGTGGCGCGCGCCAGGCCGGCGCTGCTGCGCACCCACGGGTTGAGCAGGATCAGGGCGACTATGCGCGCGTCGCGCGGCGCATGGCAGGCCGCCGCCGTGGCGCCGTCGCACAAACCCCACAGCGCCACTTCGCGCAGCGAGGGCGCGGCGTCGAAGAATTGCGCCAGCGCGCCGGCGATGTCGGGACCGGCGGCGCGGTAATCGCGCGCGCTACCCTCGCTGTCGCCCATGCCGCGCAGGTCGAAACGCAGCACCGGCCAGCCTTGCGCGGCCAGGGCGCGCGCCAGCAAGACGAACTGGCGGTGGCTGCCCACCCGGTACTGCGGCCCGCCCGTGACGATCAATACGCCGCGCGGCCCTGGCACGGCGGGCAGGCTGAGGATGCCGACCATGCGCGCCTGCGCCTCGCCGTCTTCACCCGCATCGGCACCTTCGGCCGCGCTGCGAAAGCGCAGCGCCAGCTGGTGCACGGTTTGCCCTGCAAGGTGCTGCTGACTGCTGTCGCGCTTCATGGCGGCGTCCTTTCCTCGTCGAGCCAGTCGCGGCACAGTTTCTGCGTGGCGTCCAGCAGTTGCGGACACGCCAGCAGCTCGCCACTGTGCCAGAACGGGCCGTCGCCGAAGCTGGCCATGTGCACGGCGGCGCCGCGTTCGCGCCATAGACGCGCCAGCGGCGGCAGGGGTGCGCAGGTTTGCTCCGGCCCCTGGTAATCGAGCCAGTAGACGGGCACCGCGGGCAGCAGCGCGGACGCGCTGACGCCATCGATGGCTTGCGCCAGCTCGGGCGCCAGCAGGTAGCCGGCCACTTCCACAGGCTCACCTTGCGCCAGTTTGGCGCGCGCCTGGCCGGGCGCTTCCTGCACGCCGCCGGCCAGCATGCTGGTGGCCAGGCGCAGGCGCAGGAAGCGGTCGATGCTGCGCCGTCCATCTGCTTCCGGCTGCCATAGCAGCAAACGCGCCAGGGGCAGTGGCGCGCGGCTGGAAAAATCGAGCGCCAGCAGGGCGCCCAGGCGCGCGCCCCACACGGTCAATGGACCGTCGACGCGCTGCGCCAGCCAGGCGCAAGCCAGGTGCAGGTCGTTGTGCCAGATGTCCCAGCGCGCCTCGCTGAAATCGCCGCTGCTGTCGCCGCAGCCAAACAGGTCGATCTGCAGCACGCTGTAGCCGGCGGCGGCAAAGGCGCGCGCCTGCGCGGCGGCCACGTGGCGGCTTTTATTCAGTTCTTCCGCGAACGGATGCACGTAGAGGATGCCGCCGCGCGCGTTGCGGCCCGGCGGCGGCAGGTGCAGCAGGCAATAGCGCTGGCCGCCGCTGGCGGGCAGGAAGAAGGGCAGCAGCGGCAGCGCCGCGGTGGCGGTATGGCTCATAGTCGCAGCTGTGCAAAGACGAAATCGTGCAGGGTGCCCACGGTGGCGAAGTGGCGCGCGTGGATGTCGTCGTCGGCGACAAAGATGCCGAAATGGTCTTCCAGCGCGGCGATCACGCCGATCACGGCCATCGAGTCGAGTTCCGGCACGCTGCCCAGCAGCGGCGTGTGGGCTTCCAGTACGCGCCCGTTCAAGCCCAGGGTGGTGTCGAGGATGTGTTTTACTGCTTCAAGATGCGGCATGTCAGCTCCAGGGAAGGATAGTGCGGCAGGGAAGACGTATCGAAGGCCAGGCAGGGAATGTCGTCCGGACGGCGCGACAGGTGCAAATACGGCGGCAGGCTGGCGGCCATCCATTGCCAGCGCCCGCAGCGCAGGAAGGTGGCCGTGCCCAGCGCATGCGTGCCCAGGCGCGCATGGGCACCCAGCGAGGCGCGGTTGAATCGCGAGATGCGGCTGCACGACCAGCGCACGCCCTGCGCGCACAGCACGGCGTTGGCTTCTTCCCACAGGCGCGCGAAGACCAGGCCGCCCCGCTGTGCGGGATGGACCCATACGTCCAGGTCCCACGAAGACTGCCTGGACGCCAGCGCATAGCGGGCGCGCACCTCGTCTTCCTGGCAGCCGTGGCGCAGCAGCCAGATCCAGCCGGCCATGGCGTCCTTGTCCGGGTCTGGTTGGCTGCGCGCCACCAGGCATTGCGCGCCCTGGCGGTAGCGCTCGCGCAGCGCGCCGGGACGGCGTTCGGGGCCGGGCGGCAAGTCCGCCTCCGCCAGGCAGGGCGTGACGGTGATCGACTGGCCGCGCCCGCGGCACAGCGAACCGGGCGCCACGGCTTGTGCCACGAACTGGTAGCGGTGCAGCGCGCAGCGCCCGCCCGGCACCGCTGCCAGCAGCCGCGCCAGGGCCAGCCAGGCGCTGTCGCGCCAGCCCAGCTGGCGAAGGCTGGCGGCAAGCCGGTGCAAATGGGGGAAACGGGCGAAGCTGGCCATGGCGGTAAAGGATGGGGCGGCTATGCAGCCAATGTTGTCCATTAGAGCGCAGCGGACGGCGGTGGTCTTGCGCCGGCTCAAGCTGTGTTGCTGAAACTGTTAATTGATCAAAATCAAGACCGTCGTGGCCGTTTGTCTGAATCATAGGGGAATGCATGGCAATCATGGCAACCCGGGGACGAAACGATGGCGACACTGATACACGAGCTGATATTCGACATGGCGCAGCGCGCGCCGCACGCGCCGGCGCTGTCGTGGCAGGGCGAGGAACTCGCCTATGCCGCGCTGGCGCAGTCCGTGCGCGAGGCGGCCAGCACCTTGCTGACGCTGGGCTTGCAGCGTGGCGCGCGCGTGGCCGTGTACCTGGAAAAACGCCCGGAAAACGTCAGCGCCATGTTTGGCGCGGCGGCGGCCGGCGGCGTGTTCGTGCCCGTCAATCCGCTGCTCAAGCCGGAACAGGTGGCCTACATCCTGGCCGATTGCAACGTGACCATCCTTGTCACCTCGCGCGAACGCCTGGCGCAGCTGGGGCCCGCGCTGGCCGCCTGCCCCGACTTGCGGACGGTGCTGCTGACGGGCGAAGGGGAGACGGAATCGCATCTGGGCAAGGTGCAGCTGCTGCCGTGGAGTGGTATACCCGCCGCGCCCGCACCCCTGTGGCACGCGGTGATCGACACGGACATGGCCGCCATCTTGTATACCTCGGGCAGCACGGGGCGGCCGAAAGGCGTGGTGGTGTCGCACCGGAACATGCTGGCCGGTGCGCTCAGCGTCTCGTCGTACCTGCGCAATACGCCGCAAGACCGGATCTTGTGCGTGCTGCCGCTCAGTTTTGATTATGGTCTGAGCCAGCTGACGACAGCCTTTGCCAGCGGCGCCTGCGCCGTGCTGATGAATTATCTGCTGCTGCGCGACATTGTCGAGCTCGTGGAGCAGGAAGCCATCACGGGCCTGGCCGCCGTGCCGCCCCTGTGGGTGCAACTGTCGCAGCTGAGCTGGCCCTTGTCCACGCCTTTGCGCTACATCACCAATTCGGGCGGCGTGATGCAGAGATCCACCCTCGACCGGCTGCGCCAGTCGCTGCCGCGCACGCAGGTCTACCTGATGTATGGCTTGACGGAAGCGTTTCGCTCCACCTACCTGGCGCCGGAACAGCTGGAGCGGCGCCCCGATTCCATCGGGCAAGCGATCCCCAACGCGGAAGTGCTGGTGCTGCGCCCGGACGGTAGCGTGTGTGAGGCCGACGAGCCGGGCGAGCTGGTGCATCGTGGCGCGCTGGTGGCGCTTGGCTACTGGAACGATGCGGCGCGCACGGCCGAGCGCTTCAAGCCGCTGCCGCCGCAGGCGAGCGGCTTGGTGCTGCCGGAACTGGCCGTCTGGTCGGGCGACACCGTACGCCGCGATGCGGACGGCTATCTGTATTTCGTGGGCCGCAGCGACGACATGATCAAGACCTCCGGCTACCGGGTCAGCCCGGCCGAGATCGAGGAAATCGTGTATGCGAGCGGACTGGTGGGCGAGGCGGCCGCGCTGGGCCTGCCCCATGCCGTGCTGGGCCAGGCCATCGCCTTGCTCGTCACGCCCGCGCCGGGCGTCGAATTGCTGCGCGACAGCGTACTGGCCGCCTGCCGCGCGCGCCTGCCCAGCTATATGGTGCCGCTGTGGGTGGAGATCCGCGACGGCGTGCTGCCGCGCAATCCGAATGGCAAGATCGACCGTCCATTGCTGGCCAGGGAACTGGCGCGCGCGTATGCGGTCCAGTCAGGAGATGCGGCATGAACGGTCCCGGCATGAAGGACGCCTATTTGAGCCGCCCGGATAGCCCGGATAGCCCCGATAGGCTGGAGCTGCCGTCGCACGCGCCCCTGCGCCAGTTCGCCGTGGCTGGCGACATGTTGCAGGTTGGCGGCATGCCCTTGCACCGGCTGGCCCAGCGCGTGGGCAGCACGCCGTTCTATGCGTATGAACGCGCGCACATCACGCGCCGCGTGGCCGAACTGCGCGCCGCCTTGCCCACCGGCGTGCTCGTGCACTACGCCATGAAGGCCAATCCCATGCCGGCCGTGGTGCAGTGGCTGGCGGGCCTGGTCGATGGCATCGACGTGGCGTCGGGCGGCGAACTGGCGACGGCGCTCGATACGCCCATGGCGCCGTCGCGCATCAGTTTTGCGGGGCCAGGCAAGAGCGATGGCGAACTGGCGCGGGCCGTGGCAGCAGGCGTGCTGATCAACGTGGAATCGGGTGCCCAGCTGGAAAGGGTGGCGCTGGCCGGTGAACGGCTGGGCGTGACGGCCAGGGTGGCCGTGCGCGTGAATCCCGACTTCGCCTTGCGCCGCACGGGCATGCGCATGGGCGGCGGCGCGCAGCCGTTTGGCGTCGATGCGGCCCTGGTGCCGGGGCTGCTGAGCCGCATCGGTCAACTGGGGCTGGATTTCCACGGCTTTCACCTGTATGCCGGCTCGCAAAACCTGTCGGCGGCGGCCCTGGCCGAAGCGCAGGCCCTGAGCGTGCAACTGGCCCTGCAGCTGGCCGACAGCGCGCCGTCGCCCTTGCGCACCTTGAATATCGGTGGCGGCTTCGGCGTGCCGTATTTCTCCGGCGACCAGACCCTCGACCTGGCGCCCGTGGCCGCAGGCTTGCAGCGGCAGCTCGACATCCTGGCCCAGGCGGCGCCCGGCGCCCGCCTGAACCTGGAATTGGGCCGCTACCTGGTGGCCGAGGCCGGTATTTATGTGTGCAAGGTGCTCGAACGCAAGGTGTCGCATGGGCAAGTCTTTCTCGTCACGGATGGCGGCTTGCACCATCATCTGGCGGCCTCCGGCAATTTTGGCCAGCTGATCCGCAAGAATTACCCGGTCGCCATCGGCAACCGGCTGCAGGGCGGGGCGCGCGAAGTGGCGTCCGTCGTGGGACCGTTGTGTACGCCGCTGGACTTGCTGGCCGACCAGATGGAGATGGCGCGCGCGGAAGAGGGCGACCTGGTGGTGGTGTTCCAGTCGGGCGCGTATGGCTTGACGGCCAGCCCGACGGCCTTTCTCGGTCATCCGCTGCCGGCCGAGGTGCTCGTATGAGCGGCCTGTGCGGTTGGCTGGCGGCGGCTTCCGGTCTTGCTGCCGATAGCGGCACGGCAGCCGATGGCGCGGCGCGGGCCACCTTGGCGGCCATGGCTGCACCGCTGTCGCGTTTTGATGGCGCGTCCCTGGCCGCCAGCGTGAGCGACGTGGGCGGCATGGCCGTGGCCGCCATCGATGGCAGTCGTCATGTGTACCAGCAAGATGGCTTGCAAGTGGCCATCTGGGGCCGGCCCGTGCTCGACGGTTCGGCGGACGAGGTGGCGAGCCGCCTCGCGTCCCTGTGGCTGAGCCGGGGCGTGGCCGCCTGCGCCAGCCTGTCCGGGCCTTTCTGTTTGGCCATCCTCGACGCCTTTTCCGGCTCGGCCCTGCTGGCCGTGGACCGCGCCGGCATGCATCCGCTCAGCTATGCGAACAATGCGCAGGGCCTGTTCTTTGCCTCCTCGCATGACGCCTTGCTGGCCCATCCATCGGTGCGGGGCGCGCTCGATCCGCAAGCCCTGTATCACTACCTGTACTTCCACATGGTGCCTGGCCCGGCCACGGCTTACCTGGGCCAGCAGCGCTTGCTGCCCGGCGAATACCTGCATGTGCACGGTGGCAAGCAATGCAAGGGCAGCTACTGGCAGTTGGCCTTCCAGGAGCCCAGCGCGGCGCGCACGCGGGCCAGCTTTGCCGGCAACAAGCAGGAATTCCTGCGCCTGCTGCGCCTGGCCGTGGAAAGCAGCCTGGGTGCGGATGGGGCCGATACGGGGGCGTTTCTCAGCGGCGGCACGGACAGTTCCACCTTGGCTGCCATCATGGGGCAAGTGACGGGCCGGCCCGCGCGCACGTACTCCATCGGTTTTGACGTGCCCGGCTATGACGAAATGGCGTATGCGCGCCTGGCCGCCAGCCACGCGGGCAGCATCCACCACGAGCGCTACGTGACACCAAGCGACGTGCTGGCAGCCATTCCCGCCATGGCGGCCATTTTCGACCAGCCTTTCGGCAATGCCTCGGCCATTCCCGCCTTTTACTGCGCGCAGATGGCGCGCGAGGATGGCGTGACGCGTTTGCTGGGCGGCGATGGCGGCGACGAATTGTTTGGCGGCAATGAGCGCTATGCGCACCAGGCCTTGCTGTCGCAGTACGGGCGCTTGCCCGTCATGCTGCGCCAGGCCATCATCGAGCCGCTGCTCTTCCGCGAACGCGCGGGCAAGCCGTGGCGGCTGGGCGACAAGGCGCGCCGCTACATCGAGCAAGCGAGCCTGCCGCTGCCGGCCCGCCTCGACAGCTACAACCTGCTGCTGCGCCATGGCCATGGCACGGTGCTGGAAGCGGGTTTTATGGACACCATAGCCCCGGGCATGGCGCCCGGCTGCGTGAATGGCGCGTATTGGCAGCGGCAAGGCCAGGGCTTGAGCCAGATCAATGAACTGCTGGCGCTGGACATGCGTTTTACTTTGGCCGACAACGATCTGTTCAAGGTGCGCAAGGCGTGCGAGCTGGCCGGCGTGGAAGCGGCCTTTCCCTTCCTGCACGATGCGATGGTGGCGTTTGCCGCGCGCCTGGCGCCGCGCGACAAGCTCGATGGCAGGCAGCTGCGGCCCTTCTTCAAGCGGGCGCTGGCGGAGATCCTGCCGCCGGCCATCGTGCGCAAGAAAAAGCACGGCTTCGGCTTGCCTTTCGGCCAGTGGCTGCACAGCCACGCGCCGCTGCGCGAATTTGCCTTTGATAACCTGACGCAGCTGCGCGGGCGCGGCATCGTGCGGCCCGCCTTTATCGACGATCTGCAAGGACGCTTGCTGGCGGAACATCCGGCCTATCACGGCACCATGGTGTGGCTGCTGCTGATGCTGGAACAGTGGCTCAGCCAGCATCCGGGCGCGCTGGGTGCGCTTGCCGGCGGTTTTGCCGCAAGCGCCACAGAAATGCCAGGCGTCCTCGATCCCACGGCGTGAAGCGGGGCAGTTGCAGCAGGTCCAGCCCCGCGCCGGGGCGCGCCACGCCCCAGTCCGTGGCCACGGCCGCCTCGAAACCCAGGCTGTTGACCATTGCCACATGCGGCGCGCCATAATCGCGCCCGGCCTTGCCGTTCGGATACGCAAACAGGGAGACGGGCGCCTGGATCAAACTTTCCAGCTGGCGCTTGCCGTTGGCGATGTCCCGCCGCGCGGCGTGGTCCGGCAAAGTGGACAAAATCGGGTGGCTGGCCGTGTGCGCGCCCAGGCCCATGCCGGCCGCTTGCAACTGGCGCAACTGCGCCGTGCTCAGCATGGCGGCCTGGCCCGCCGTGGCGCCCGCCTGGCGGCGGATCTGCATGGCTAGCTGCTGACGCCGGGCAAACGGCAGGTATTTGAGCTGGCCCAGCAAGGTGGCGATGGCCGCTTGCCGCTGTGCCAGGCTGGCGACGGGGAGCGTCCCCAGTTCGTGTTCCTGCAAGTCCAGCACGGGACCGGCCGCATGGCGCACGGCCTCGATCACCGTGTCATTCCACATCTGCCCGCCGTCCAGATAGCCCGTGGCGATAAAAAACGTGGCGTGCAAGCCATGGCGCTGCAGCAGCGGCAGGGCGACTTGCGCATTGTCCGCATAGCCATCGTCAAAGGTGATGCAGGCGGCGCGCGGCGGCAAGCTGCCATCTTGCAGCCGGTGCACGGCCTCGGCCAGGGACAGCGGCACATAAAAGCGCTTCAGCAGGCGCAGCTGGCGCTCGAACAGCCGGGCGTCCACTTCGCCGGGAAACAGGGGGTCGGGCCGCGCCAGCACGCGGTGGTAGATCAAAATGGACAAGGTGGCCGTCATGGCTGCTCCGCGATGGCGGCCCGGGCCTTGGCCTGGCGGGCGCTGGACTTGGGGGTGAGGGTGAGGGTGGGTGCCTGCTGCTCGACGATGATGCGTGTGGCGATCAGGGCGGCCATCAGGTAATACGGCATGTCGAAGTACAGCAGGCTGAGGAAGGCGCCGCCCACGGCAAAGCCGATCAGGCTGGCCTGGCTCATGGTGGCCAGGCCGTGCGCCCAGCGCAGTTCCGGCTTGCCCCGCGTGCGGCGGATGATGGCGGCGGCCGTGCGCCAGGTGGCGATGCCCAGCGCCAGGTAAATCAGTAAGCCGACAAAGCCGTGTTCGCCCAGCGCCTGGAAATAGATGCTGTGCGCCGCATGCACATCCATGGGGTTCGGCGCGTAGCGGGCGAAGATGCTGGCGTCGGAGACATCGAAGCCGCCGCCAAGAAAGCGGTCACGCGCCAGGTTCCAGGCCATGCGCCAGGCATTCAGGCGGCCCATGGCAGAGACATCATCCTGATACGTGTTGATGGTGTCCATGCGTTCGGCCCAGCGCTCGGGCATGAAGGCCAGCAGCAGCGGCGCGACCGCACCGAGCAACGCGCCCAGCACCAGCTTGCGGTCGCTTTTCAGCCACATGAACAAGCCCATGGCGGCGATGGCCAGCAACCCGCCGCGCGAATACGAGCCCAGCGCAGCCAGCGCCGATAGCAGCATTGCCGCCGTCAGGCCGTGGCGCAGCCAGCGTTTCTCCGTGCTTTGCTGCAGGTAATACATGAGGGGGATGGTGATGATCAGGGCCAGGGCCAGCGCGTTGTTATCCCCAATAAACGTTTCTTCCGGCCCCCAGACGCGCTCCGTGCCGCCGCTGCGGATGGTGAAGATGCCGCCTTTCACGCCGTAAAAGCCGATCGAGCCCACCAGCACCCACACGAGGCGCACGACGTCGCGCCGCGTGCGTATCACCATCATGATCACAAAGCTCATCAGCATGATCTTCATGACCTTATTCCATTGCACCCACGATGCTTCCGGCAGCAGGGCGAACGGCGCCGTGACATTCATCCACACCACGAACAGCAACAGCAGCACGCTGACGGGCGTGAGCGGCAGGTTTTTCGGTTCGCGCGTGATGAGCAGGCTGAGCATGGTGGCGATGGCGATGATGAAAGCGAACGGCATGTGGGTGGCAAAGCCCCAGGCCTGCGTATGCGGGTTCATCACGCTGACCCAGACCCACATCAGGCCGCCGATGGCCGGCGCCTTCAGGATGAAGGGCAGCGAACCCAGGATGATGATGGTGATCACAATGTCGCGCATGAAGGGGAGGCTCCTGGTTTTGGCCGGGTTGGCATGGTATTGATGCCTGTCAACGGGCTGGCTGGCCGGCTCAGTACACTGGATTAATACTGCTCAGCGTTGTTGAAACTGTGCATCAGTTTTGTCATGGTAAGACCAAGGAGGCATGTCCTTGTTGACCGTTCTCATGGCGACCTACAATGGCGCCGGCACCTTGCCCCAGGTATTGCGCGCCTACATGGCGCTGCGAGCGCCCGTGGGCGGCTGGCGCCTGGTCATTGCCGACAATGGCAGCACGGACGCCACGGCCCAGGTGATCGCCGCCTTTCGCGGTCGTCTGCCCTTGAGCTCGGTCTACGTGGCGCGGCGCGGCCGCAGTCCCGCCCTGAATGGCGCGGTCGAGCACGCCTTGCGCCAGGGCGGCGATGGCAGCGAGCTGTTCGTCTTTGGCGACGACGACGCCATGCCCGCGCCCGACTGGCTGTGCCGCTTGCAGGACAGCGCGCGCAGCCACCCCGGCTACGCTTTGTTCGGCGGCGCCATCGTGCCCGCCTGGCGGGAGCAAGTGGCGGACTGGCTGCTGCGCCTGACCCCCGTTGGCTTGACGTGGGGCATCACCAGCCCCGACTTGCGCGATGCACCCGTGTATCCGGGCCTCGTGTGGGGCGCCAACATGGCGATACGCCGCCGCATCTTCGAGGCGGGCGCCCGCTATGATGAAAGCATCGGCCCGCAAGGGAGCAATTACGCCATGGGCAGTGAAACCCGGCTCAACCTGGAGATGCATGCGGCCGGCAACCCTTCCTGGTTCTGTCCGAAAGCAAAGGTGGCGCATATCATCCGCCCACAGCAAGTGCAGCGCGCCTGGATACTGCGCCGCGCCATGCTGTTCGGTCGGGGCCAATGCCGGCTGGCCACGCTCGCGCCCAGCGTGGAGCTGCTGGGCGTGCCGCGCTGGATGCTGGGCAAATACGTGCGCGATACGCTCGGTGCCGTGCGGGCCTGGCTGCGGCGCGACCACGCCGAGCTGTTCCTGCGCCAGTGGGAACGGGCCTGGCTGCGGGGGTTTTTCCATGAAGCCTGGCTGGGACGGCGCAAACGCCTGCCGCGCATCGTCATCAGCAGCTATTCGGGCGAGCTGGGCGGCATGGAGCTGCGCATGGCGCAAGAGGCGAAAGTGCTGGGCGAGAGCGGCTATGACAGCGTGCTGGCGCTGCGGCGCTTTCCTGGTTTTACTGCCTGGGCGCAAGGCTTGCGGGCAAGGCAGATGCAAGTGCGTGTGTATGAACCGCCGCTATTTCTCGAACACTGGGCCTGGAGGCGCTGGAATCTGCTGCGTGCCCGGCTGACGGGCGCCTGGCGGCTGCGGCGGCTGCGGCCCGACCTGGTCCACGTGGCGTTTTGCTGGACCAGTTATGGCGCTTCCATCCTGTGGCTGGCGCGGCAATGCCGCTTGCCGGCCGTGATCAGCGTGCACAATGCGTTTCCTCTGGAAACCTTCAGCGATTGGCAGCGGCCCCGCTTGCAGGAAGCGTTTCGCAGCGTCCAAGGCGTGTATGCCGTGTCGCCGTCCGCCATGCGGCATTTCCTCGACCTGTACCGCGATATGCTGCCGCCCGCCACGCGGCTGGCCGTGATCCCGAACGGCGTCGATACGGACACCTTCGTCGTCTCGCCCGAGCGGCGGGCGTTGGCGCGGCGGCAATTCGGGCTGCCGCCGGACGCGCTGGTGCTCGGTTGCGTGGCCAGATTGTCCGCGCAAAAGCGCCCGCAAACGCTGCTGGCCCTGTTCGCCATGCTGGCTGCGCAGTTTCCCCAGCTATATTTGGTGCTGGTGGGCACGGGGCCGCTGGAAGCCGTGCTGCGGCTGCAGGTTCACCAGGCGGGACTGGAGCAACGCGTGGTGTTTGCCGGCTTCCAGCAGCGCATCGAGTTGCTGATGCCCGCCTTCGACCTGCATGTGCTGCTGAGTAAAAATGAAGGTTTCGGCATCGCCACCATCGAAGCCATGGCCTGCGGCGTGCCGGCCGTGGGCACGGATGTGCCGGGCACCCACGATATCCTGCACGACAGTGCAGGCGGCATGCTGCTGCCGCTGGACGACGAGCACGCTGCCTGCGCGGCCGTGGCGCAGCTCTTGGCCGATGCGCCCCGCCGCGCGCGCATGGGACGGCTGGCGCGCGAGGAAACCGTGCAGCGCTATTCGATGCCGCGCCTGGAGCGCCAGTTGCGCCAGTTCTATGCCGGCCTGGTGTAGGCGCGGGCGGCCCGCATGAGCGCCACCCGCCATTCGTTTTTCTTTTCCTTCGCCGAAAAATACACGGTGCTGCTGCTGGGCGTCATCGCCACCATGGTGCTGTCGCGCCTGCTTACGCCGGCCGAGGTGGGCGTGTATTCGTTGGGCGCCGTGCTGGTGGCGCTGGCGCAAGTGGTGCGCGATTTTGGCGTGGGGCAATACCTGATCCAGGAAAAGCAGCTCGATGCCGTGAAATTGCGCGCCGCGCTGGCCACCAGCCTGCTCGTCGCCTGGCTGCTGGCGGGCCTGGTGCTGCTGGCCAGCGCCCCGCTGGCGCAGTTCTATGACGAACCCCGGCTGACCCTCGTGCTGCGTCTGCTGGCGATCAATTTCCTGCTGATCCCGTTCAGTGCGCTAACGTTACCCATGCTGCGCCGCCAGTTGCGCTTTCGCGCCATCTACGCCATCAACGCGGCCAATAGCGTGGTCAACTTGCTGGTGGCCGTGCTGCTGGCGCTGCATGGCTACAGTTACATGAGCATGGTGTGGGCGGCACTGGCCGGTTCCTGCGCTTCGCTGCTGGTGAGCCTGCTGGTGCGCCCTGGCGAGCTGCCGTGGCTGCCGGCACGGCGCGGCATGGGCGCCATCGCCCGCTTTGGCGCATATGCGACGGGTGGCGGCCTGGTCGACGAGGCGGGCGTGGCGGCACCGGACCTCATCATCGGCAAGCTGATCGGCATTGAAAGCCTGGCCCTGTTCGGCAAGGCGCAAAGCGTGCTGAACATTTTCAACCAGGCCATCACCAGCGCCATCTCGCCCGTGGTGTTTCCCCTGTTCGCGGCGCGCGCGCGGGAAGGGGGGGGCCAGGGCGGGCAGGGCGGGGCGGAGCTCGTGTATCTGCGCACGATCAGCTACATGACGGCGCTGGCCTGGCCTTTCTTTCTCTTCCTCGCCTGCATGGCTTTGCCCTTGGTCAAGGTGTTGTACGGCACACAATGGATCGGCTGTGTGCCCTTGATCCGCATCATGTGCCTGTCTTCGGCCGTGTATAGCATGTTCAGCATGGCCCGCTACCTGTTCGTGGCGACGGGCCAGCTGCATGCGCAGGTGCGGCTCGATGCCTGCGCTGGCGTAATAAAAGTGGCGCTGCTGCTGGCTGCGGCGCCGTTCGGTCTGGTGGCCATGGCCTGGGCCGTGGTGCTCAGCAATGTGCTGCGCAGCTGGCTGAACTACGGCTGCCTGCGGCGCTTGAGCGCACTCGACTGGCGTATCCTGGCGCGGGCATTGCGCAAGAGTCTGCTGCTCTGCGGCTTTAGTGCCGTGGCGCCCGTCGCTGCGCTGCTGTGGCTGCCGCCTGATACGCCGGCGCTGCTGGCGTTGATGGGCACGGCGCTGGCGACCTTGCTGTGCTGGCTGGCCGGTCTGTTCCTGTTGAAGCATGAGCTCGCCAGCGAATTCTTGTTGTTGCAACGCAAGCTGGCTGGCCGTTGGCTGGCAGTCAAATCACCGCACTGAGCCGCGGCAGCGGCGCGGGCGCACGAAAGGATGACCATGCGTGTCGGTATCTTGTCCTACCCGATGCTGTTCCAGCGCGACGGCGGCTTGCAGATCCAGGTACGCGAAACCATTGCCGCCCTGAACCGCTTGCCCCAGCAGGCGGCGCGCCCATTGGAGGTGCAACTGGTCGACGCCAACCATCAGCGGCTGGCCGATTTCGACGTGCTGCACGTGTTTTCGGCCAGTAATGGCACTTACCGCATCATGGAAATGGCCAGCGAGCAAGGCGTGCCCGTGGTGCTGTCGCCGCTGCTGTCGCCTGGCTGGGGCCGCGCCAGCGCCTGGCGCGCGCGGCTGGCCGACCGGCTGGCAGGACGCCTGACGGAATGGATGGTGCAAACCAGTTATGCGCAAACGCGGCGTGCCTTGCAGCTGGCCGACGTGGTGATCGCCTTGGGCGAGGCCGAGCGCGACGCCATCGTGCAAGGTTTCGGCATGGGAGCCGAGGCCATCCGCGTCTTGCCAAATGGGATCAACCCGCATTTCTTCACGGCCAATGGCGATCTGTTCCTGCGCGAGACGGGCATTGCCGGGCCGTTCGTGCTGATGACGGGCAGCATTTCAGCGTATAAAAACCAGCTGGGACTGGCGCAGGCGCTGGTGGGGGCCGGCTTGCCCCTGGTGCTGATCGGCGCCGCGCCGCGCGAACAGCAAGCGTATCTGCAACAGTTGCTGGACTTGCCGCACGTCAGCTGGCTGGGCGCGCTCGACCATGCCGACCCGCTGCTGGCCAGCGCCTACCATGCGGCGGCCGTGGCGGCCTTGCCCAGCCAGGGCGAAGTGTTTCCCTTGAGCGTGCTCGAAGCGCTGGCGGCCGGTACGCCCGTCGTCATGACGGCGCAAAGCGCGCTGGACTTGCCCGATTCCGCGTTCGCGCTACGCAAGGTGCGCTGGGACGATGGCCCCGCGCAACGCCAGGCCATCCTCGAACTGCTGGCGTTGCCGCCCGAGCGCTCCCGCGTGCAAGCCCTGGTGGAACGTTTTACCTGGGAACGGGTGGCCGCGCAGATTGCCGATTGTTATTGCCAGGCCCAGTCCTTGACGGCCAGGAGGCAACATGCTGTTTAATTCCTTCGCCTTCCTGTTCGGCTATCTGCCCATCGTGCTGGCCGGCTATTTTCTGCTGGACCGCTGGGCGTCCTCCACCAGTTGGCGCCTGGCGCCGGCCATGTGGCTGGCGCTCGCCTCGCTGTTCTTCTATGCCTGGTGGGATGTGCGCTATTTACCGCTGCTGCTGGCCTCGATCTGCGTCAATTACGGCGCCGGGCGCCTGATCGGCGCCAGCGCGGGCGCGGCCCGCAAGCGGACGCTGCTGGCCGCGCTGGCGCTGAACCTGGGTTTGCTCGCGTACTACAAATATGCGAATTTCTTCATCGACAGCGTGAATGCCATCGCCGAGGCTGCTGGTGCTCCCGCTGGCGCTGCGCGCCTGCCGTGGTCCGGCCTCGACATCATCCTGCCGATCGGCATCTCGTTTTTCACCTTCACGCAGATCGCCTTCCTCGTCGATTGCTACCGGGGCGAGGTGCGCGAATACCGTTTCATCCATTACGTGCTGTTCGTCAGCTATTTCCCGCACCTGATCGCCGGCCCCGTGTTGCACCACCGCGACATGATGCCGCAGTTCGCCGACCCGGCCAACGCCCACCCGCGCGCCGCCAATTTCGCCATCGGTCTGTCGATTTTCACCATCGGCCTGGCAAAAAAGGTGCTGATCGCCGACAACCTGTCGCCGCTGGCCATGCCCGTCTTCGCGGCCGGAGCGACCCCCACCCTGATCGAAGCGTGGATCGGCGTGCTGGCCTACACTTTCCAGCTGTACTTCGACTTTTCCGGCTATTCGGACATGGCCATCGGCCTGTCGCGCCTGTTCGGCGTGAAATTGCCGCTGAACTTCAATTCGCCGTACAAGGCGGCCAATATCGCGGAGTTCTGGCGTCGCTGGCACGTGACCTTGTCGCGTTTCCTGCGCGACTATTTATACATACCGCTGGGCGGCAGCCGCCATGGCGAGGCCATGCGCTACCGCAACCTGATGCTGACCATGCTGCTGGGCGGGCTGTGGCACGGCGCCGGCTGGACCTTTGTCATCTGGGGCGGCTTGCACGGCCTGTACCTGGTGCTGCAGCAGGCGTGGCAGAGGGTCTTTGGCGCGGCGCGAACGCGCTGGTGGCCTGGCGTCCTGACCTTTTTTGCCGTGATGCTGGCCTGGATATTCTTCCGTGCGCCCGACGTGGCCACGGCCTGGGACATCGCCGGCGCGCTGGTGGGGGCGAACGGTGTGAGCTTGCCGCGCGGCCTGGCCAGCCATGCGACCAGCCTGGCGCAGTGGGGCCTGCATCCGGCCTTCGACGGCATCCGCTGGATCGAACTGGCCGGTCCCGGCTTGCCCGTGCTGCTGGGCGCCATGCTGCTGGCTTTCAAGGCGCCCAATACGCAAGAAATATTCTTTCTCTACGAGCCGGCCATTGAAAGAATATTTCAGCCGGCAGGACGCTGGGCCTTCAACTGGCGGCCTACGCGGCGCTGGAGCGTGGGCTTTGCCGCGCTGTTCATCGCCTGCATCTTTGGCATGAACCGGGTCACCGAATTTCTCTACTTTCAATTCTGAGCATGGATACCAACGCCCGCCGCTACCTCGCCATCTTCTTTGCCTGCGTGCTGGCCGCGCTGGCCCTCGTTTCCGCCGTGAATTACCGCGTCGATCCGTACTTGCTGCACCAGTGGGACAGCCCGCTGCTGCAGCGCCTGCGGCCGACGAGCGAAAAGCTCAGTGTGTGGGGCAAGACGTATGCCGTGGCGCGCTACCGGCCCGCCGTCGTGTATATCGGCAATTCGCGCACGGAAATGGGCTTGCCGGCGAGCAGCATGCGTACTTTGTTCGAGGGCAAGAGCGTCTTCAACAGCGCCGTTTCGGGCGCCTCGATCGGCGACGCCATCTTGCTGGCCGAGCACGCGGCCAGGGTCAGCCATGTCGACACCCTCGTGTGGGGCATCGACGCGCCCTCGTTTTCCCTGGAACTGGGCTCGGCCGGCGTGGAGCCGGCCTTGACGGACGGCGGCCCCGCCTTTTTCGCGCGGCGCGCCTTGCTCAACATCAAGCGCGGCCTGACGGTGGACATGACGCGCGACACCTGGCGCATCCTCAGCGGCAGCTATGACGGCGTCTGCCTGTCCAGCCTGGCCCTGCACGGCCAGCGCGACCAGTCCTGCATCACCGCCCGTAACCATGGCTGGGCCGGCACGGCGCGCGCGTTCACGCCGCGCTTGCAGGAATTCGGCGACGGCCTGGGGCCGACGGCGCATGCGCTGCATGCCTTCGATACGAGCGTGGGGAAACTGTGCCGGGGCGGCACGCGCTTGCGCCTGTACATCAATCCCACGCACGCGCTCACGCTTGGCGCTCTGTACTGGCGCGGCAAGTGGGACGCCATGCAGCAGTGGCAGCGCGACCTGGCGCAAATGGCCGGACGCTACCGCCGCCAGGGCTGCGACGTGCGCGTGTACGATTTTTCAGGCTTCAACAGCATCACCAGCGAGCCGATCCCGCAAGTGACGGGCGCGCGCGAAATGCGCTATTACTGGGAAGCGTCGCACTACCGCGACAATGTGGGTCACTTCATCCTGGCGCGCCTGTTCGGCGGCGCGCCACGGCCGCCGGCGGACTTCGGCGTCGAGCTGACGGAAACCGGCATCGCCGCCCACCAGGAGGCGATGCGCGCCGCGCGCGAGCGCTACCATGCGCAGCACGCGGACGAGACGGCGTACCTGCGCCATGCGTTGACCTTGCCCCGCGAGCCTAAATAAGCGGCAACCAGTGCCAGGCGTACGCCCTGGGGCAGGGCGCTTGCGCTATGATGCTGTTTTGCCATTCAGCAAGTTCCAGGACTCTCCATGAAAATCGCCTTCTTTGCCAGCCAGCCCTACGACCGCCGCTTCTTCGATGAAGGCTTGCCGTCCCAGCCCGACCCGGACGGCATCGAACTGGTCTACCACAGCGCCTTGCTGAGCCAGGAAACCGCGGTCCTGGCGCAAGGTGCCGAGGCCGTCTGCGTCTTCGTCAACGACGTGCTTGACGCGCAAGTGCTCGAATCCCTGCACGGCTACGGCGTGCGCGCTATCCTGCTGCGCTGCGCCGGCTATAACAACCTCGACCTGGAGGCGGCGAAGCGCCTGGGCCTGTTTGTTGCCCGCGTGCCCGCGTATTCGCCGGAAGCCGTGGCCGAATACACCCTGGCCCTGGTGCAGACCCTGAACCGCCACACGCACCGCGCCTATGCCCGCGTGCGCGAAGGCAATTTCTCGCTGGACGGCTTGCTGGGCGCCACCTTGCACGGCAAGACGGTGGGTATTGTCGGCACGGGCAAGATCGGCCTGGCCACGGCGCGCATTTTCAAGGGTTTCGGCTGCACGGTGCTTGGCCACGACCCGTATCCGGCGCCCGCGTTCGCAGAACTGGGCACCATGGTAGAGCTGTCGCAGCTGCTGGCCGAGTCCGACATTGTCTCCCTGCATTGCCCCTTGATGGAAAGCACGCGCCACATGATCAGCGAAGCAACGTTACCGCTGATGAAGAAGGGTGCCATGCTGGTGAACACCTCGCGTGGCGGCCTGATCGACACCGGCGCCGTCATCGAGGCCCTGAAATCGCGCCAGCTGGGTTCCTTGGCCATCGATGTGTACGAACAGGAAAGCAATCTGTTCTTCCAGGACCGCTCGTCCGACATCATCGACGATGACATCTTCCAGCGATTGATGACGTTCCCGAACGTGCTGGTGACGGGCCACCAGGGCTTCTTCACCATCGAAGCGCTGCGCGAGATCGCCGCCATCACCTATCACAACCTGCAATGCTTCCTGCAGGGCAAGGCGTGCGAAAATAGCGTACTAGCTGACTGACGCCGGTTTCTTTGGCTTGGGCGGCGGCTTGGGTTTCGGCAGCGGCAAGGCGTCCACCGTGCGCCGCGCCAGCTGGCTCAGCCAGTCGCGCTCGTCCCACAGCCCGCCATCGATCAAAAAGTATGGCTTGGCTTGCGGGTAGGGCGGCGCTTCCTGCAGCGTGCCTTGCGCGCTGATCCAGGCGCGGCCCGCGTCCGTCGGCTTGATGAACAGCTGGTCGTCGGCGACGATGGCGAACATTTTGCCGTCGCAATACAAACCGTATTCGCCAAACATTTTTTTCGCGTTGACGCTGCCTGCGCCGGCCAGTTGATCGAGTAAAAAATCCACGGTGCCTTGCTGTGATGCCATGTTGTCCTCCGTTTGAGGGGACAGTGTAGCGCAAGCTATTTGTGCCTGCGGCCTTTTTTCGGCGGCGCTCTGGCCAGCGGGCGCCCGGCGCGGCTACACTATGGCCATTATTTATTTAGCACGGTTCATTTTTCCATGACTCCCCACCTGATTACTCACCGCGGCATCACCATCGCCACCCTCGCATCGACCCAGGGCGTTGCAGCCCACTGCGCGCCGTGCCAGACGGCCATCCGCGAACAGGGCGACGGCTGGTGGCTGTATTTTGTCGACGAAGACGGCAAGGTCGACGGCTACGACAGCCCGTTCGCCAGCCATGCCGAGGCGCTGTGGGCGGCCAAGGCCGCAGCCGAGTTCAGTGCGCAATGAAGGCCAGTCCGTGGGCCTTCCTGGGATTGCCGCAAGCGGCCGTGCCGGAAGCGGAAAGCGCGCAGTACGGCGCCTGCCGTGCCGAACTGGACGGCAAGCGGCTGGTCTTGCGCGTGGCGAAAACTACGCCGACGAAAATCGGCCAGTTCGTCACCGTCTGGAAGCGCCCCCATCCCGATGCCGAGATCGCCCCACTGGACGAAGCGGACCCCGTCGATGTCGTCATCATCGCCGTCAGCGACGGCGCGCAGCACGGCTTTTTCATTTTTCCGCGCAGCGTGCTGCTGGAACGCGGCGTGATGTCGCGCGCCGGCCAGGATGGCAAGCGCGCGCTGCGCGTCTATCCACCGTGGTGTGTGCCTGAATCCGCCCAAGCCCAGCGCACGCAGCGCTGGCAGGCTGCCTGGTTTGTGGCGGCTGGGGATCAGCAAGGGCTGGAACAGCTGTTCAGGCTGGCTCAAGACAGAGGCGGCCAAATCACGCAAGCAGCGGCGTAGCCTGACGCCGCTCCACGAGGACCTATTGGAACTGGGATTAGCAGTTTGTGGCCGTCACTGGGCATGAGGACTATCGACTGTTCGCCCGTTGCCGGATTGCATCGAAGTCGATCGGAAACCGGTGCAGATCGAGACGGCGCCCGGCTTTTTCGGATCCGTACTTGCTCACGGTCAAGTCAGCATAGCAATAGCTTGACAGTTGGTTTGATACCACCTAGGCTACGAATATCATCCGTATAGATAGTTTATGAAGACCTCCCGCACAGTGCGATTGTTCACGGCTCTTGTCGCGATACTTAGCATGCTGTTCATGCAGCATGCGGTCGCGTCGTACCTGTGCCCTGGCGTACCGATGGGAGGCAGTGGTTCTGTTGCATCCGCAGGCATTGGGGTGTCTGCGATGCCCGCGATGGCAGACTGTGCCGGCATGGACGCTGACCAGTCGACTTTGTGTCAAATTCATGCTGTGGGAGATGCATCCAGACAGTCGCTGGACAAGACACCTGTTGCCGACCACCCATCTTTTGTACCTGTTGTTCTGCTTCTGACCTTAGCCGTTTTTGACACTCCCGTAGTGTATACAGCCAAACCGCCTTTGCTCATTACCTTGGCGAGGCCAACGGCGCCGCCTATCGCTATCCGTCATTGCTGTTTCCGTATTTAATACTCCAGACTGCCTAGATCGTCATCGCCTTGTCGGGTTCGATAGGGCGTTGTTGCCCATCGCATTCTGGAGCTGCCATGTCTATCCCGTACTCCGTGCAGTTGCATGCACGCGTCGCCCGTCTTCGCCCATTCATGAAGACGGCGCTCGCTCTCGCCCTTACTTTTCCGCTGCTTGCCTCCGTGCATGATGCGCGCGCGGCCCCACAGCCAATCACCTTCACCGAGGCGCTGCAGCAGGCTGTCGCACGCTCGCGCCAACTCC
Organism: Janthinobacterium lyxosi; assembly: GCF_051380665.1. Classification (NCBI taxonomy): domain Bacteria; kingdom Pseudomonadati; phylum Pseudomonadota; class Betaproteobacteria; order Burkholderiales; family Oxalobacteraceae; genus Janthinobacterium; species Janthinobacterium lyxosi. Next base: position 49,210 of record NZ_JBNYXM010000017.1, on the reverse strand, counting down.
ATGCGCAGGACCAGGCAACTGTCGCCGCACATGAAATGGCGGTAGCAGTGGCGCAGCGCCCTGCTCCCACTCTCAAGGTGGGCATCGATAATGTGCCCTTAAGTGGCAGTGATCGCTTTAGTTTGAGCGGGGATTTCATGACGATGCGGCGCATCGGCATTTCGCAGGAACTGACACGCGCCGATAAATTGCGCTGGCGTTCCGCACGCCTTGAGCGCGAAGCCGACAAGGCGCAAGCGCAAAAAGATGTCGCATTCGCTGCGATTCAACGCGACACGGCGATCTCCTGGCTCAACGTCTACTACACTCGGAAAATGTCAGTTGTGCTGAACGAACAAGTAATCTTTTCTCGCCAGGAAATAGACGCTGCCACGGCGGCCTACAGGGGAGGGCGTGGCAGTCAGGCTGACGTGCTGGCTGCGCGTTCTGCCTTGTTAACCATCGAAGACCGAGCCAGTCAGGTCGAGCGCGACCTCAATACGGCAAAAAACATGCTGGTGCGTTGGACCGGCAGCAGCGGCGAACTTGCCGAGGCCAGCATGCCCGACCTGGGCGCCATCCCTCTGGACCCGGCCTTGCTCGATACCGAACTGGCGCACCGCCCGCAGATCATGGTGTTGAATCGGCAGGAAGAAGCCGCCCAGGCGGACGTCAAGCTGGCGCAAGCGAACCGGCACCCGGACTGGAGTGTCGAGTTTGCATTCCAGCAGCGCGGTGCGGCCTATTCGAACATGGTCTCCGTTGGCCTGTCCCTGCCATTGCAGTGGGATCGCAAGAACCGGCAGGACCGCGAACTAGGCTCCAAACTCGCCTTGGTCGAACAAGCCAGGAGCGAACGCGACGAACTGTTGCGAGAAGATGCCGCCAACATCCGTGCCTTGCTCATCGAATGGAGGAGTGGCCAGGAACGTAGCGAGCGCTACGCGCTCCAGCTACTGCCACTGGCTGACGAGCGAAGCCAGGCAGTCCTGGCCGCCTACCGTGGCGGCAAAGCCTCTTTGGCCGAGGTGCTCGCTGCCAGGCGTAACAGTGCGGACATGCACGTTCAGTTGCTGCAGTTGCAGATGAATACAGCCCAGTTCTGGGCACAGCTTCGCTTCCTCTTTCCCGACACCGCAATCGCGCAGATTTCCGCAGTACATCGCCAGCAGGAATTCAAATGAATAATAAGAAATTACGCGTCCTGGTACTTGCGGGTGCCCTTGCTGCGGTCGCTTATGCCGGTTACCAGTTTGGTGTACGACAAGCACATCAGGCAGTATCTCCAGGTGACGTCAAGGTGGCATCCGGCAACGCAGCAGGCGCCGCGAGTGCTGCTAACAAGAAACCATTATATTGGCACGACCCCATGGTGCCGGGTCAGAAGTTTGACAAACCTGGCAAGTCACCGTTCATGGATATGCCGCTGGTGCCCGTCTATGCTGCGGGAGATGGTGAGGATAGTAATGTCACGATCAGCCCGCGGATTCAGCAAAACCTGGGAGTGCGCACAGCGCTCGTCACATCAGGAAAGATGTCCGGCGGTTTGGTTGCTGTCGGTAACGTCGCCTATGACGAGCGCGACGTGGCACTGGTGCAGGCGCGCAGCGGTGGGTTTGTAGAGCGCCTGTATGTGCGTGCCACGCTCGATCCGGTGAAAAAGGGGCAGCCCTTGGCTGACTTGTATGTCCCTGACTGGATCGCGGCACAAGAAGACTATCTGGCGAGCCGTCGTATGCAAGGCAATGAAACAGCATCCCTGGTCGATGCTGCGCGCCAGCGCATGCGGCTAGTTGGCATGAGTGAGGGGCAAATCCGGCTAGTCGAATCGAGTGGAAAGGTCCATCCACGCTTGACGGTCTCAGCGCCCATCAGCGGTGTGATTGCAGAGCTTGGCGCTCGCGAAGGAATGACCGTCTCCGCCGGTGCACCCCTGTTTCGCATCAATGGACGCGCGACAGTGTGGGTCAACGCGGAAGTGCCCGAGAGCGTGGCGGCCAAGGTTCGCCCCGGTGACGCCGTCGAAGCGCGGGTACAAGCGCTACCCGGAAGTATTTTCAAAGGCAAGGTGAATGCCATTTTGCCGGAAGTTAATGCTACGACGCGAACCCTGAAAGCCCGTGTGGAGCTGTCCAACCCCGGCGCTCAGTTGTTACCCGGCATGTTTGCTACGTTGACCTTCGCGTCAAGCAATGGCGCCGATGTTGTGCAGGTGCCATCGGAGGCAGTTATTCAGACGGGTACACGCAGCGTTGTCATGCTGGCCCAGGAGGGTGGCAAGTTCATGCCCGTCGATGTGGAGGTCGGCAGCGAAGGCAATGGTCTCACCGAAATCCGCAAGGGCCTGTCCGCTGGTCAGAAAGTGGTCGTCTCGGCGCAGTTCCTGGTCGATTCCGAGGCCAGCCTGAAGGGAACGACGACACGCATGAGCGATACGCCATCCCCGGACGCAGACAAGGCCCCCCCGCGCCACCATGGGGTAGGCAAGGTCGAACAGATCGGCAAGGATGAAATCACCATCTCGCATGGCCCTATCACGTCGCTGCAATGGGGGGCGATGACGATGGGCTTCAAAGTACCTTCCACGGGCTTGCCGCGCAATGTCGGCATAGGTGACCGGGTCGCCTTCGACATCAGGCAAGGCGAGGATGGCAGCTTTGACATCGTGGCCATTGCGCCGACCTCCGGTGTGCCAAAGCCCGAGAACAAACCCATGGGTGGCATGAAGGCACCAGCGGGAGTGGCGAAATGATCGCAAAACTGATCCGCTGGTCTATCGGCAACCGTTTTCTGGTCTTGTTGGTGACTGTATTCATTACGGCCTGGGGCGTATGGTCGCTGGCGCGCACGCCGCTCGACGCCATTCCCGACCTGTCCGACGTGCAGGTTATTATCCGTACCAGCTATCCGGGGCAGGCGCCACAAATCGTCGAGAACCAGGTCACGTATCCACTGACCACCACCATGCTGTCGGTGCCGGGCGCCAAGACGGTGCGTGGATATTCGTTTTTCGGCGATTCCTTCGTCTACATTTTGTTTGAAGACGGCACTGATCCGTACTGGGCGCGTTCGCGGGTGCTGGAATATCTGAACCAGGTGCAGTCGCGTCTGCCGCCGCAGGCAAAAACCGCGCTGGGACCCGATGCGACCGGGGTCGGCTGGGTCTATGAATATGCGCTGGTCGACCGTAGCGGCAAGACCGATTTGTCGCAATTGCGCGCCTTGCAGGACTGGTTTCTCAAGTATGAGTTGAAAGCGGTGCCCAACGTCTCGGAAGTGGCCAGCATAGGCGGCATGGTGCGTCAGTACCAGATCGTGCTCGATCCGGACAAGATGCGCGCCTATAACATCCCGCATGGCAAAATTATTGATGCCGTGCAGAAAGCCAATCAGGAAACTGGCGGCTCCGTGCTGGAATTGGGCGAGGCCGAATACATGGTACGGGCCTCCGGTTATCTGAAGTCGCTGGACGACTTCCGCAAAATTCCCTTGGTGACGTCTGATGCCGGCGTATCGGTGCGGCTGGGCGATGTCGCGCGCATCCAGATCGGGCCGGAAATGCGGCGCGGGATTGCTGAATTGAATGGTGAGGGCGAAGTTGCTGGTGGCGTGATCATCATGCGTTCCGGGAAAAATGCGCTGGAAACCATCGATGCCGTCAAGGTCAAGCTGGAAAAGCTAAAGGCAAGCTTGCCGCCAGGCGTCGAAATCATTCCCACCTACGACCGGTCGAATCTGATCAAGCGCGCCGTGAGCAACCTGAAAGAAAAGCTGATCGAGGAATTCATTGTCGTCGCTGTGGTCTGTGCGCTGTTCCTGTTTCACTTGCGCTCGGCGCTGGTGGCCATCATCACGCTGCCGATCGGCATCCTGGTCGCTTTTATCGTCATGTACTACCAGGGAGTCAACGCCAATATCATGTCGCTGGGTGGAATCGCCATTGCTGTCGGCGCGATGGTCGATGCCGCCGTGGTGATGATCGAGAATGCCCACAAGCATATTGAAGCCTGGAATCATGCCCACCCAGGTAAACAGCTGAAGGGCAATGAGCACTGGCGTGTCATTGGCGACGCAGCGGCGGAAGTTGGACCGGCACTGTTCTTTTCGCTTTTGATCATCGTTCTCTCGTTCATTCCCGTGTTCACCCTGGAAGCGCAGGAGGGGCGCCTGTTTTCGCCGCTGGCCTTTACCAAGACGTATGCGATGGCGGCGGCAGCTGGGTTAGCGGTGACATTGATTCCCATTTTAATGGGCTATCTGATCCGCGGCCGCATTCCCGATGAGCAAAAGAATCCCCTCAATCGCTTCCTGATCGCGCTGTACCGCCCCTTGCTCGATGTCGTGCTGCGTTTTCCAAAGCTGACCTTGCTGGCGGCAGCACTGGTAGCGGCCATCACGATCTGGCCCATGAGTCGACTCGGCGGCGAATTCATGCCGCCACTGAATGAAGGCGATGTGCTGTACATGCCGTCGGCGTTGCCCGGTCTGTCGGCCGGCAAGGTCGCGCAGTTGTTGCAGCAGACCGACCGGCTGATCAAGACGGTACCCGAGGTACAAAGCGTCTTCGGCAAAGCCGGTCGTGCCGAGAGTGCCACTGATCCGGCCCCGCTGGAAATGTTTGAAACCATGATCCAGTTCAAGCCGCGCGATCAGTGGCGTGCTGGCATGACGCCGGACAAGCTGGTGCAGGAGCTGGACCGCACCGTCAAGGTGCCTGGGCTGTCCAACATCTGGGTGCCGCCGATCCGTAACCGGATCGACATGCTGGCCACGGGCATCAAAAGCCCGGTCGGCGTCAAGGTCGCAGGCGTTAGCTTGCAGGAAATCGACCTCATTACAGGTGAAATAGAACGCGCAGTCAAGAAGGTGCCGGGCGTCTCCTCGGCGCTGGCCGAGCGCCTGAATGGCGGACGGTACATCGACGTCAACATCGATCGCGATGCGGCCGCCCGCTATGGCTTGAATATTGCAGACGTGCAAAGCGTGGTGTCGGCGGCGATCGGCGGTGACAATATCGGTGAAACTGTCGAAGGATTGCAGCGTTTCCCGATTAATGTGCGCTATCCACGCGAGGTGCGCGACTCAGTCGAGAAGCTGCGGCAGTTGCCGGTGCTGACAGAACGGGGTGCGCAAATCCGGCTGGGTGATGTCGCTGCGATCCGCATTGACGACGGACCGCCGATGCTCAAGAGTGAAAATGCCCGACTGTCAGGCTGGGTGTATGTCGACATTCGCGATCGTGACTTGAGTTCGACTGTGTATGACATGAAGCAAGTCGTCGCCAGGGAAGTCAAATTGCCGGCGGGTTACTCCATTGCATGGTCGGGGCAGTTCGAATATCTGGAGCGCGCCACTGAAAAACTCAAAATCGTCGTGCCAGCGACCTTGCTCATTATCTTCGTGCTGCTCTACCTGACCTTCAAGCGCTTCGACGAAGCGGCCTTGATCATGGCAACGCTGCCGTTTGCGCTGGCCGGCGGCATCTGGCTTTTGTGGCTGCTTGACTATCACTTGTCAGTCGCCGGCGGCGTGGGCTTCATTGCGTTGGCTGGCGTTTCGGCCGAATTCGGCGTCATCATGCTGCTTTACTTAAAACATGCCTGGGACGAACGTTTGGCGAACGGTAACGTCAGTGAAACCGATCTGCTCGATGCAATTCGTGAAGGGGCGGTCTTGCGCGTACGCCCCAAGGCCATGACGGTGGCGGTCATTATCGCCGGCCTGGTGCCGATCATGTTGGGCACCGGTACCGGGTCGGAGGTCATGCAACGCATCGCCGCGCCGATGGTGGGCGGCATGATCACCGCGCCGCTGTTGTCCATGTTTGTGGTCCCTGCGGTTTATCTGCTGCTACGTCGGCGTCAGATTCGCGCAGCTGGCCCCGCAGTGGCAGAGGAGGCTTAGCCGTCATGAGACTGTTTGGCACATACCGCTCGACTAAGCATTTCGTGTATTTCGTGAAGTGTGCGGCTGTGTTGCTCGGCTTTTTCTGGCACAGCCATGTGCCGGCGTTTCCACTACAAATTGAGCTGCGCGCATCTGCGGCGATCGCGCAGCCAATGGCCATGACGAATTGCCGACCATGTGCCATGTGCTGTATCGGTCCACCTTTTGCCGTACAAAAAGCAAGCGGCGACAACCTGGATCCGGGTGCTACCGCAGCCACGATGCGGTATGTTTCGCAAACGGTTAGCGGGAGATTTTTTTCTGACATTTCAGAAGTTTCCGTGGTTGCACTGCGCTTTCTGTATTGTCGGTGGTTGAATTAGCCACTTGATGACGGGGATGAAGACACGTACATCAAACTGGTTTACTGAGGAATTATCATGAAAAAATTACTACTTACGCTGCTCTGTATCAGCACCCTTAGCGCTGCATTTCCCGTCTTCGCCGGACCCGACTGGCAACTGATTGAGCAAGGGCGCAAGGCCAAGCAGGCGCAAATTATGCAAGCCGCCAATAAAGCCCCACAAGCTGAAATGGATCGCCAGATGGATCCAAAAATGGATCATCAAATGGATCCGAAAATGCACGAAAAAATGGATCAAATGATGAAGGATTGTCAGGAAATGATGAAGAAGAAGTAACGCGTCGTTGAGCGTTGGATGGGATCGCTCCTGGTAGCGTAAGCAGCCTGGAGCGATCCCATCCATTCACGTGCTTATTCATTTTTGCGTCCGCGAGATTGTCTCTCGATGGTATGGTCAATGGCTAAGGCCGGCCGGTGCCGCGTAACCGAAGTGCATTGGTAATGACAGACACAGAACTCAGGCTCATCGCTAACGCGGCGATCATCGGCGACAGCAATTGGCCAGTAAATGGATACAGCACACCGGCAGCCAGGGGAATGCCCAAGGCATTGTAGACAAACGCGAAGCCCAGGTTTTGCCACATATTTCGGACAGTGTCGACCGAGATTCGACGGGCAAGGGCAATCCCGCGCAAATCTCCCTTGACTAAGGCGACGTGAGCGCTATTGATGGCCACGTCTGTTCCAGTCCCCATGGCAATGCCAACGTTGGCCTTCGCCAGTGCGGGGGCATCATTGATTCCATCGCCGGCCATCGCGACCACCTTGCCTTGCTTTTGCAGTTTTTCTACCAAGGCCAACTTGTCCTGTGGTTTCACCTCGCCGTAGAACTCCGTGATGCCCAGCCTTTCGGCTACGGACTTCGCAGTGGTGACGCCATCGCCAGTGGCCATGATTACGGTCAGCCCTTCAGCGCGCAAGCCTTCTATGGCCTCATGCGTCGTTGCCTTGATGGGATCCGACACCGCAATCAGTCCAGCCAAAACGCCGTCAGAGGATAGATACATGACGCTAGCACCTTCTTTCCGTAGGCGTTCAGCGACCTCAGCAAGCGGCCGCCAATCGACTTTGTCAGCATCCATCAGCGCGGTGTTGCCCAGTGCGATGTGCACCCCGCCAAGCGTGCCGCGCACGCCAATACCGCTGGCGGACTCAAAACTGTCAGGTTTGGTTAGCACCAGTGCTCGTCTGTTCGCTTCGTAGACGATCGCGTGCGCTAACGGATGTTCGCTGCCCTGGTCTATGCTCGCCGCCATTTGCAGGACGTCTTCGTCCTTGAAACCGGGCGCTGCGACCACGCTATTAAAGGAAGGCTTACCTTCAGTGAGGGTCCCCGTCTTGTCGACAATCAGTGTGTCGACCTTCTTGAGGTCTTCTATTGCTGCGGCATCCCGAAAGAGCACACCCTGGGTGGCCGCGCGGCCTGTGGCGGCCATAATGGACATCGGCGTGGCTAACCCCAATGCACATGGGCAAGCAATGATCAGTACTGCAACGGCGTTAACAAAACCAAAGACCCAGCTCGGTTCAGGGCCATACATTCCCCATAACACGAACGTCAGTAGCGCTATTGCCACGACCACGACCACGAAATAGCCTGCAACACTATCGGCGAGTCGTTGCATAGGCGCGCGGGAGCGCTGCGCCTGCGCGACCATTTGTACGATTTGAGACAACATCGTGTCGCTGCCGATTTTTTCGGCACGCATAATCAGGCTCCCGCTGGTATTGATCGTTGCGCCAATCAACGTGTCTCCTGCACGCTTTGTCACAGGTAAGGGCTCGCCAGTCAGCATTGACTCATCGAGCGAGCTCTCGCCATCGAGCACTACGCCATCAACTGGTACCTTCTCACCGGGTCGGACACGGAGTTTGTCGCCGACGTGGACGTGCGTGAGCGGGATGTCATCCTCGGAGCCATCGTCCTGAATGCGTCGAGCCGTCTTTGGAGCGAGGCCAAGTAAGGATTTGATTGCGGCGGAAGTTTGGGAGCGTGCGCGCAGCTCAAGTATCTGTCCAAGAAGCGTGAGCGAAACAATGACTGCCGCTGCTTCAAAATATACGCCTATGCGGCCATGTGCAGCAAAGGTAAGCGGGAAGAGGCCCGGTGCGATGGTGGCGACGACACTATAGCCATAAGCAGCCATTACGCCAAAACCAATCAAGGTCCACATATTCGGGCGCATGCGTGCCAGCGATTGCGCCCAGCGCGTGAAAAATGGCCAGCCGGCCCACAGTACGACAGGGGTACTTAATGCGAATTCAATCCAGTTCTGGCCTGGCAACCCCATGTCAAGGAACACATGGCCAAACATCGCCAATAGGAACACCACCAGGGTCAGAGGCAGCGTCCACCAGAAGCGGTGGCGGAAATCGACCAGCTCCGGATTTTCCGCCTCATCTAGCGTCGGCATTTCAGGTTCGAGCGACATGCCGCAAATGGGGCAAGTTCCCGGTGTTGGCTGGCGAATCTCGGGGTGCATGGGGCAGGTGTAGACCGCTCCCTGCTGTGGCGAGGGCTCAGGGCTGGGCGCCGCATTCGCTTTATCGATAAAGGAATCTGGCGCTGCGTTGAACTTTGTCATGCACTTTCCGCTACAGAAGTGGTAGACCATACTTTTGTGGGTGATTTCTTTTTCGGGATTTGCGCCAACGCGCATACCGCATACCGGGTCAATGAATGGTTTTTCGTCTACTGCCTGCCGCGCATCGTCGGGTTCAGTTTTACTGTGGCTGTCGTGATGATGCTCGTGTGCATGATGCTCGGCGTCAGTTCTACTCATGAATCACTCCTTGGGCAGATTCGCCTGTTTCGTTGGCTGTGGTGGAACCAGCAATTGCGGCAACGGCGGGAATTGAACATTCCCGCCGAATGAAGCCATCTATTTGGCAGAAACCAATACCAGTCCCTTCATGCCAGCCTCAAAGTGACCGGGTTGTAAGCAAGCAAATTCCACTTTGCCGGCTTTGTCGAACTGCCAGACAATGCTTCCCGATTTTCCAGGCGTTAGGGTCACCTGATTGGGTTCCGCATGCTCCATCTCCGGAAACTTTGCCATTTGTTGGGCATGTTCTTTCAACTCGCTCTCAGAACCAATGACCATCTCATGCTTGATCTTGCCGGAATTGTTGACGACAAAGCGAATGGTCTCGCCCCGTTTCACGGCAATAGACGCTGGGCTAAAGCGCATGGTGTCGTTCATATCGACAGTGACGGTACGCGTCACTTTTTTCGGGTCGCCCGACTTGCCCACAAGAGATGCGTTCTGCTCATTTGCGCCATGCTGGTGGCCACTATGTGCTGCTGGGCTGCTATCCGGCACCGCAGCATTGCTGAAAGTGCTCAAGCTGGCCAGTAACATTATTGCAATTGCATTTAAGGTCATCTTTTTCATATCGTACTCTCTTGTAGAAAACCGTCGCGGCATTACATCGCGGTAGGTGGTTGTTGAGTGGTAAGAATTGCCGCCGCCAACAGCGCACCGAGTAGTAGCAAGGTCTCTACTTGTAAAACGACTCTCACCAGCGTGACGCCGCGCAAGGAGCGGGAGGCGGCAGGTAGTCCGCGAAATTTGTTGTAGCCGCCGAAGGCAATGGCAAGAAGGACCAATGCAACTTTGACCAGTAAAGTGATGCCGTAGGTGGTATGAACAAGATGCTCGGAACTCCCCACTCGGTGCCAGGCGCTGTAGATGCCAGTAGCAATAATGGCAACTACTGCAAGCATTGCTGCCTGGGACATCAGTTCGAGGTATTGATCGGTGGACCCCGTATCAAATTTCCTTATCCGCGTCTCATGCAGAACAAACCAGCCGGACACCATCACCGCACCAGTCCATAGGCCGATGGCAAAAAAATGGATTGCTTCAACTGCTAGCGGAATAGTCCAGAAGCCTTCCTCGCCCGCATGCCCCATGGACGCCCGTATTGCAGAAAAAACAGCCAAAAGGAGAATGACAGCAATATCGCTGCTGCGGCCGATTCCGCCAACTAATCGCACAAGAAAGAGGGCAAGCATCGCCACAATAGTGGCGCAGCCTGCATGTCCGTAGTCGGTTGTAGACACCATCATCCAGAACATCGGGCAGGCTTCGCGCAGGCCCACACCTCCCATGATCGCCGTCGCGCTCAATAGTGCCGATGCACTAGCAACCGTGCTGATTGCCGCCGCCATCAAGTCAAGTTTGCGCAGCGCAGGCTCGAAATAATCATGGTTGACGCCGCTGGAACGCATCCAGTAACGTGCAAACCATGATCCGACGAGCCAGGCAAAGCCGAGGTTCAGCAGCAAAGCTGAACTAACTTGCAACAGCGAGACTGCATCCATTTATTTCACCGTGAACTTCAAGTCGCCTTTGCGACGGTGTCCATCGTGCCCTGCAACTGCCCAGCTCACGGTATAGGCACCAGCGTTCAATGTCGGTACTTCCAAGCGTAAGACGGCTGGATTCGCGGCATCGACCTTTGCCTTGCCTGCAGCGACGGGTTTGCCTTCGCCATCGCTCAGCGTAATCGAGCTAAAGGCTTCCTCCACCTTTTCGTTGAAGGTCAGCGTAATCGCCTTTGGTGCAACTGCCAGGGAGGCACCTGCCTCGGGGGTGGAGCTCTTCAAGCTCGCATGTGCCATGGCAAATGGGGTAGCCAGCGTTGCCGCCAATATGGATGTGGCAAGAATCATGTTCCGCAGGGTCGTCATCTTCAACTCTCTATGTGAAATTTACTTGACTGCTTCGATGGAGGTGACCGTCAATGCGCCGCCAACTTTTTCCACGACGAAACGTACTTTGTCGCCTTGTTTGACCTTGTCGAGCATTGACGGCTCCTTGACCTTGAACAGCATGGTCATTCCTGGCATGCCCAGGTTCTTCAGCTCACCATGTTTGATGGTCAGCTTGCCGGCGTCCTTGTCCACTTTCTTGATTTCGCCATCGCTCATCGCGTCTTGCGTCGCGGAGGCGCTCTGCTGCTGGGCGAACGCCACGGAGGTCGTTGCCACGGATGACAGGCCAATCAAGGTTCCCAATACAACTTTGTGCAGGTTTTTCATGATGATTCCTTTCAGTTGAATAAAAAATTAGTGACCGCTATGTCCGGTCGGCTTACGAACAGTGACTTCAATATTGGGTTTGTTCATCGTTGGCATCGACTGCCCCCCAGCGTTAGTGGCACGTTCGGGTTCAGGAAGGGCGCCCGTCCACTCGTATGCCACGGTTCCGGTCGGATGCTTGTACCAGCCAGGATCGGAATAGTCGCCGCGCTTCTGATCCTTGCGCACCTTCAATACGGTGAACATTCCCCCCATCTCAACCCCAGCGAACGGTCCTTCACCTGACATCATCGGTAAAGTATTATCTGGCAGCGGCATTTCCATGCCTCCCATGGAGCCGCCCTTGTCGCCCATCACCATATATTCAGGAACAATTTTGTTAATTTTTTCAGCAACCCCGCGATGGTTGACGCCGATCATTGTCGGTACCGAGTGGCCCATTGCATTCATGGTATGGTGGGATTTATGGCAGTGAAGTGCCCAGTCACCCAAATCCGTAGCGACGAACTCGATGGCACGCATTTGTCCAACTGCGACATCGGTGGTAACTTCAGGCCAGCGCGACGCGGGTGGTGTCCAGCCGCCATCCGTGCCAGTGACGAAAAACTCATGGCCATGTATATGAATAGGGTGGTTCGTCATCGTCAGGTTGCCGACACGGATGCGTACCTTGTCACCTTGGCGCACTGGCAATGAGTCAATGCCGGGAAACACGCGGCTATTGAATGTCCACAGGTTGAAGTCCAGCATGGTGTTGATCTTTGGCGTATAGCTTCCCGGCTCTACGTCATACGCGTTGAGCAGAAAAACAAAATCACGGTCCACAGCATGGAGCGACGGATCCTTTGGATGGGTGACCCAGAAGCCCATCATCCCCATTGCCATTTGGGCCATCTCGTCGGCGTGGGGATGGTACATAAACGTACCTGGCCGTTTGGCCTCGAATTCGTAAACGAAAGTCTTTCCAGGAGCGATACCCGGTTGCGTAAGGCCCGTGACGCCATCCATGCCGTTCGGCAATCGCTGTCCATGCCAATGAACACTGGTGTGCTCAGGTAGCTTGTTGGTCACGAAGATACGCACACGGTCACCTTCGACCACTTCAATTGTCGGCCCTGGGGATTGACCGTTATAGCCCCACAAGTTGGCTTTCATTCCTGGTGCAAGTTCACGCACTACGGGTTCGGCCACCAGATGGAATTCCTTTACGCCATTTTTCATCCGCCATGGCAATGACCAGCCGTTTAGGGTCACGACCGGATTGTAGGGCCGTCCAGTGGGGGGCGCCGGGGGAATGTGTGTCTTGGCATTGTCCATCAACATTGCCTCAGGCAATGACGCGGCACCAGCCTTGCTAACGGCAACGGCACTCACCGCTACAGCACCTGCACCTCTGAAAAAGTCTCTACGTGAAATCATGGCATGGTCCTTGTATCGTTCATACTTCCACCGCTGATGGCGGATTGAAGTTTGGTTTCCGCTATCCAAAAGTCGCGCTGGGTTTCGATGGCGGTATTCACGCTCACCAGTTGCTCGCGCGAGTCCGCCAGCAATTCGAACACGCTGGCAAGCATCCCGTTGTAGCGAAGCAGAACCTCGTCGGATATTTTTTTCCGCAGCGGCACAACATCGTCGCGATAATGACGGGCGATGTCATAGCTGGTACGGTATGCGGAGTAGGCCTCCCGCACCTCTGAGCGTGCCCGCACGGCGATGTCGGTGGTGCGATGGACGGACTGCATATAGAGCGCTTCCGCCCGCGCGACCTTGGCGCCACCCCAATCGAAGATCGGTAATTCGAGGGAAATCTGGTAGCCGTTCTCGCGTGGCAAGCCTGTCATACTCTTGTTGGTGTAGCCGGCATCAAAAACGTTGATGAAGCCAGTTGCCTTTGTTAAGCCAAGTGCCGCGGCCGTTGCCTCGGTCTCGCGGCGGGCCGACAGCATATCGAGACGTTGCGACATGGCCTGTGCTTCCGCATTATTCGTTTCCTGCGGCTTTTCCGGCAGAGGAGGCAACCTGTCCGGCAGTGTGAAGTTTTGCTGCTCTCCCCACAGCCCCAGGAGGCGAATGATCTGTTCGCGCGTGGCTGTTGCTTCATGCTTGGTCCGCGCCAACTGTGTCAACGCATCTTGGTAAAACGCACGCTCACGGGCCTGGTCAAGCGTGCTCCAGTTTCCGACCCTGGTCATGCTGTCGGCAAGTTGCGATGATGCCTCCGCAGCGCCACGCACTTGCTCCGCGAAAGCGGCCGATTGAGCCGCCGCAACGGCCATAAAATATGCCCGACGTGTTTCTGCCGCCAACTGCACAGCCTGAGCAGCTGTTAGCAGCTTTGCTTGTTCAAAGCGTCCTTGCTCAATGCGTCGACGTGTGGGCAGCGTCAGCAGGCCCGCAATGTCAAACATCACACTGCGATCGATTTCCGCGTTGCCACCACCGCTGATGCGGCCGAAACTAAAACTTGGATTTCGCATACGTCCAGCTTGTACAAATTCGGCCTCCGAGACCCCCAACTCAGCGAAGGAGACCTTCAGCGCTGCACTATTGAGCAGCGCAATCTGTACTGCAGATTCAGGCGTCAGTGGCGCGGACAGCAAGGACTGCACCTGTGAAGTGGACTGCTGGCTGTCTTTCAGCGTCTCTTTCATGAAGGGCTTGACTTGTCCAATCCGCTCTTGCGTTAGCCGAGAGACATCATTTAAACCGCCATCCGCTGAAAAGCTGGCGCAACCAGCAAGAAATACCACACCGAATACAGCGGCTACCCGATTGGGTGCTGGCAACGATAATCGCTTCATGTCATTTGCCTTTCATGTTCATTTGATGGCCCTTGTGCGGATCGCTCGCCGAAGGCGGCTTGGGGTTTTCCTGGCCTTTTTCACCAGTTACCATTTCCATCGACATGTCGCCCTGAGCGCCCCCTGTTACATCTTGATTTGCCTGAATCCAGGCCTTATCTGGAGATATCGGGGGCTCGCCAATCGGCTTAACATCAGCAAAAGCAGAGACATACTTCAGCGGCGGCACAGTTGCGTTAGCATCTGCCACCGCCGCAGAGGTGCTAGCGGGCTGAGCGGATTGTGCATAGACAACCGGCGAGAAGCTAACCATTGCCAGAAGCAATAAGTGGAAGCGTTGCATGATTATCTTTCAAAATTGCTACTTATTGGGTGGATACAGCACGAGGTGAGGCGAACGCGAGTGCATGATTTCAGCAATCGGCGGGGAAGGTGGCGTGAAAAGAGCTCAAGCGGCGCGAGGAACGGGTGGTGGCCATTATCAGCTCCATGGCGACGCCTCCAAAAGTAGGGCGAGGCATCCGCTGTCCTGCACCTTACCTGTGCCAGCTTGCTTGCAATGCGCGTCAGCATACGATTCATCCGCGTATCCTCGCCGTGGTGCTCCACCAGGTTGCTTGCACATTACCCGAACCAACCGAGATGAAACCGACCACTCACGCTACACCTTCCAATTAACGGAAGGTCAAGCATCTTTCAGTTTGCCAGAGTATTTTCACTTCCACCTTGCCACAATCACCGCTCGCTGATTTAATTACATCACCGCAATTCATCATATAGACAAAAAACACTGGAGACCTCGTGCGCCAACTGACTTTCCTTATCGCTATTTCCGTATTCAGTCTCCCCCTATATGCGGCCACACCAACTGAAACTGTTGCTGCATTTCACGAAGCGCTCGCCAGCGGCAGGTCCGAGCAGGCGAGCACTTTGCTTAGCCCGGAAATTAATATTTACGAATCTGGGCATGTTGAGCGTTCCCGTGATGAATACGCTGGCCATCACCTGCCAGCCGATACCGCCTTTGCCAAGGCCACCAAAAGCAAAGTCCTCAAACAAAACGAACGTATTGATGGAAACCTGGCGGTCGTGATGCAGGAAACAGAGACCACAGGACAATTCCAGGGCAAAAATGTGCACTTATTCGGCACGGAAACAGCTTTGCTCGAAAAACATGGCGATCAATGGATCATCTTTCATCTTCACTGGTCGTCCCGCAAATCTCAGTAACTTCATGTGCCAGTAGCCCACAGGCGGGCGTATATGTAGTTAGTTGGCGTAAGTCGGGTTAGGGGTCACATACACACGTACGCCGTGCGTATTCACATCGGACGGTGCAATTGCCGAAAAGTCAAAGCTTGCAGTGGCGCGCAGCGTATCGAACTGCCAAGTGAACGTCTTGCCATCCACGTCAAATTTGACAACGTCGCCCTGAGCGACATTCACATACTTGGTCGCCGATGAAATCGTTATGGTGCGTGTGGCGGCCGGCGCGGGAGCAGTACTGCCGAACGCAGGATTCGAGTGCATTTCGCTTTGGTGTGCCATAGCGGCGATGGGGCTGAGCGCGATGACAGCGAAAACGGCGATGATATTTTCTTTGAGGGATTTCATTGGAATGTCCTTATTGTTCAGTTGCGGGTTAAAGAAGTTGCGAAACCGATGAAGCTATTCTACGTAGGGGACCCGCACACCCGAATGACGGAAACATTACATTTGCATTACAGAAACCCTAACAATTTGACTGGGGTAATAGGATCGAAGTGGAGCCGCGACTTTCTGGCCGCAGGATGCTAGGTGCAGCACTGGTTTATCAATAGCAGGATGAGTGTGCAGCGGTATACAGTCATTTCGGCCACCACGCATTCACACTAAGCGCTACTAGCCAATCTCCTTTGCTGCGAGTTTTTTCTCAATAAATCGTTCCTCGGCACATAAGTGCGATACCAAAGTTTCCAACGAGCTGAGGGGCGCGCACCTCCGCCACCGAGTACGACGATTCCGCCAATTGGTATGTCGACACACCTGGAGAGGACCCGGACGGCAAAAGCAAGGTGAATCGATAGGTGCGCATAAAAACAGGTTTACATTAATTTCATAATTCGATTATTATAGAACTATGAAATTAAATGGAGTGCACATGGAAACCAAAAATGTGATCGCCGCGTTGGCGGCACTGGCACAGGAGTCACGCCTAGCCATCTTTCGTCTGCTAGTCCAGACCGGGCCGCAAGGGATGGCCGCAACGAAGATTGCCGAACATCTTGGCATACCGCCATCGTCCCTGTCATTTCACTTGAAGGAGTTGGTACACGCGGACCTGATCGTGCCGCGTCAAGATGGACGCTTTGTCATCTACGCCGCGCATATCGACAGCATGAATGCCCTGATCGGCTTTTTGACCGATAACTGTTGCGGCGGTGCACCTTGCACTACTGCGCAAGATGCAGTCTGTGACACTGTATGAATCCAAACATACAAATCGAATCGCCCCACCACCAACGTAGTGATTAAAGGAGTCGTCATGACCGACAAAGTTTACAACGTGTTGTTTCTCTGTACTGGCAATTCAGCCCGTAGCGTGATGGCCGAGGCGCTGGTCTCCACCATGAGCAAGGGCCGCTTCCGGGGCTTTTCGGCTGGCAGCCACCCGGGCGGTAGCGTCAACTCATTCGCCATCGAGCAAATTGAAGCGACGGGCTATCCGCTCGACAAACTGCGCAGCAAGAGCTGGGATGAATTCGGTACGGCAGACGCTCCGCACATGGATTTCATTATTACCGTGTGCGACAACGCAGCCGGCGAGGTCTGCCCTTACTGGCCAGGCCATCCGCTTTCGGCGCACTGGGGCTTTGAAGACCCGGCTGCAGCCACCGGTACCGACGCAGAAAAGCGCGCGGTATTCCATAAGGTGTTCCGCCAGATCATGACCCGGATGAACGTCTTCGTCAGCTTGCCGCTGCACATGCTCGAAAAAAACGCGATCCAGCACGAGATCAAGGCAATTGGACAAAGCGCCGTCTAGTAGGCGAGCGCCCCGGCATGCCTGTAGATGACGGGCATGCCTTACTTTTCACTATTTTGCGATAACTTCATGAACGTTCTTTTTTTGTGTACCGGCAACTCTTGCCGCTCCATCCTGGCCGAAGCGACTTTTAATCATTTGGCGCCGACAGGCTGGCATGCGCTGAGCGCAGGCAGCCATCCGGCCGGGGCGCTGCACCCAGGAGCGCTGGCGTTGCTGGCCAAGGAACAGATCTCGACCCAGGGGTATTACAGCAAGTCCTGGGATGCGCTGCCTTCGGTGCCCGATATCGTCATCACCGTGTGTGCCAGCGCCGCCGGTGAGACGTGCCCGGCCTACTTGGGCCCAGTGCTTCGTAGCCACTGGGGTGTAGACGATCCCGGCCATGTCACGCGGACGGACGCAGAAAAGGACGCAGCTTTCCGGGCGACGTATAGCATTCTGCGTGCGCGCATCGAGGCGTTCTTCGCCTTGCCGCTGGAGCAGCTGCAGCATGATCCATTACGCCTGAAAGCTGAACTCGACAACATTTCCAGTGTCTTTGCCCCGACCGCCTCCAAGGAGGCACTCGTATGTTGACTGCTTTCCTGATTTTCTTGGCGACTCTGGTACTGGTTATCTGGCAGCCGCGTGGCCTGGGTATTGGCTGGAGCGCTGCCATCGGCGCTGGCGTCGCGCTGCTGGCTGGCGTCATCCAGTTGTCGGACATTCCCGTCGTCTGGCACATCGTATGGAATGCAACCGGCACGTTTATCGCCGTCATCATCATCAGCCTGCTGCTCGACAAGGCCGGTTTCTTCGAATGGGCCGCATTGCACGTGGCGCGCTGGGGTGGCGGCAGCGGTCGCAAGCTGTTTGTCTTGCTGGTCCTGTTGGGCGCCGCCGTCGCAGCCCTGTTCGCCAACGATGGCGCCGCGCTGATATTGACACCCATCGTGATCGCCATGCTGCTGGAACTGAAGTTTTCAGCCAAGGCGACCTTGGCGTTCGTGATGGCGGCCGGCTTTATCGCCGACACGGCCAGCCTGCCGCTGGTGGTGTCTAACCTGGTCAATATCGTTTCGGCCGACTATTTCAAGATTGGCTTTGCCGAGTATGCGGCCGTGATGGTGCCGGTCAACGCGGTGGCGGTGATAGCGACCCTGCTGGCACTGATGTGGTTTTTCCGCAAGGACATCCCGAAAGACTATGACGTCTCCCAGCTCAAACGTCCCGGCACCGCAATTCGCGACATGGCGACCTTCAAAGCGGGCTGGCTGGTCCTGGCGCTGCTGCTGATCGGCTTTTTCTGGCTGGAGAGCCTGGGCGTGCCGATCAGTGCTGTTGCCGCCGTCGGCGCCGCGCTGTTGCTGGGTGTCGCGGCCAAAGGCCATGTGATACCCACGCGTGAAGTCATCCGTAATGCGCCATGGCAGATCGTCGTTTTCTCGCTGGGCATGTACCTGGTCGTCTATGGCTTGCGCAATGCGGGCCTGACCGGTTACCTGACTGGCGTGCTGAATCACTTTGCCCAATATGGCGTGTGGGGTGCGGCCATGGGTACCGGCGTGCTGACGGCGGTTCTGTCCTCGATCATGAACAATATGCCGACGGTGCTGATCGGCGCCTTGTCGATCGACCCGACCACGGCGCAGGGCGCTGTGCGCGAAGCGATGATTTATGCCAATGTCATTGGCAGTGACCTAGGGCCGAAGATTACCCCGATCGGCAGCCTGGCGACCCTGTTGTGGCTGCATGTTCTCGACAGTAAGAAGATTCACATCTCCTGGGGCTACTACTTCCGCGTCGGCATCGTCCTCACCTTGCCTGTGTTGCTGGTGACCCTGGCGGCGCTGGCACTGCGCCTCAGTTATTAACCAAAGGATCTATTATGGATATCACTATTTATCACAATCCAGCCTGTGGCACCTCGCGCAACACCTTGGCGTTGATCCGCAATACTGGTGTCGAGCCGCAGGTCATCGAATACCTGCAGCAACCGCCAATCCGCGAGACCCTGGCCGATTTGATTGCCCGTGCTGGCTTGAGTGTGCGCGAGGCCATTCGTCAGAAGGGGACGCCTTACCTGGAACTGGGCCTCGACCAAGCCCAAATCAGCGATGAGACCCTGTTGGACGCCATGCTGGCCCATCCCATCCTCATCAATCGTCCCTTCGTGGTCACGCCGCTCGGCGTGCGACTGTGCCGCCCATCGGAGGTCGTGCTAGACATTCTTCCTTTGCCGCAGCTGGGCGCGTTTGTCAAAGAAGATGGCGAGGCGGTCATCGATGCACAAGGAAAGCGGGTGGTGCCACATGCATAAGCTCACTGATCACTTGCCCAACATCAGCGCCGCGCACCTCGATACGCCGACCCTGGATAAACTTGCGCCGCCGACGGTGGCCACGCACCCGCCGCGTATCCTCCTGCTGTATGGCTCGCTGCGCGAACGCTCGTTCAGCCGCTTGCTGACCCTGGAAGCGGAGCGCCTGTTGCAGCACTTCGGTGCTGAAACACGGGTCTTCGACCCGCACGGCTTGCCCATGGTCGACAGCGTCAGCCCTGACCACCCCAAGGTTCAGGAATTGCGCGCCTTGTCGCTGTGGTCGGAAGGCCAGGTCTGGTGCAGCCCGGAACGCCATGGCGCCGTGACGGGCGTGTTCAAGTCGCAGATCGACTGGCTGCCGCTGGAAATGGGTAGCGTGCGTCCCACGCAGGGGCGTACCCTGGCGGTGATGCAAGTATCGGGCGGCTCGCAATCGTTCAACGCCGTCAACGGCTTGCGCGTGCTGGGCCGCTGGATGCGCATGGTGACCATCCCGAACCAGTCGTCCGTTGCCAAGGCATACCAGGAGTTCGACGACAACGACCGCATGAAGCCATCGCCATACTACGACCGCCTGGTCGACGTCATGGAGGAATTGTATAAATTCACCCTGGTGGTGCGCGATCGCTCGGATTACCTGACTAGCCGCTATAGCGAACGCAAGGAATCCATGCCGGCCGACGTGCTCGCTCTCGCTGCAGCGGCCATGGAGCACGAGACGCCAAGCAAATAGGCTGTTTTCACGTTGGCCCGCTTCTCGGGCCGTCACTGCACCATGACATAGCCAAGGTTTTGGCTGAAAAGGGTAAGATGAAGATGAAAATTCTGGTGTTTCTCGGTTCTATTCGCACCAGCACACCACCCCTGCCAGCGCGCGTGGGCGAACGCGTCGCCAAGGCCTGCGCGGCGCAGTGCAGCCGCGATGGCCACAATGTGGTGCTCATCGATCCACTCGACTACGACCTGGGTGACGTGTTCAAGCCGCACTTTTCCTATGCACAGGGGCGGGCGCCCCTGCCGCTAGAGCATCTGGCCAGTGAAATTGCCAGCGCCGATGGGTATGTGATGGTCAGTCCTGAGTACAATCATTCGATGAGCCCAGCACTGATGCATTTACTGAACCACTTTGGCAGTTCCCTGTTTGCCTTCAAGCCCAGCGCCATCGTGACTTATTCGGCAGGGCAGTGGGGTGGCGTGCGGGCAGCGGTCGGTATGCGTACGTTTCTGTCCGAGCTGGGCTGTTTGCCGGTGTCGGCCATGATCCATATTCCGTCCGCACATACTGTTTTTGCTGCCGATGGCAGCTTTGCGCCTGAAGTCGATAGTACGCGTTGGGTATCCTATATTGAGCGCACTTTTTCCCAGTTGATCTGGTGGGCCGACGCCGCAGGACGGGAGCGTGCCCGCTCGGGAGGTACCGGGCCTTCGCCGGCATTCCTGCGCGATCCTACTCAACGCAATGCGCCGTGAGGCCACATATGAGGGATTATTGCTAGAATGACACTTCGGGGCGCCGTGCGCAGTTTGCGGCCGGGCTGCTTCCTGCCACTTCACGTCTATATGGATCCCGCTGATGATTCGACTTGCCACTACCACCGATGCCGCTATGATCGCAACGATCTACAATCATTACGTCAGCAGCTCCACCATCACGTTTGAAGAGCAGATAGTTGGCACCAATGAGATGGCCCAGCGTATCGCCTCGGTGAGCGCGCAGTTGCCGTGGTACGTCTTTGAGTGTGACAGTCAAATACTAGGTTACGCCTACGCAACGCCCTGGCGTGCCCGGAGCGCTTATCGTTTTTCCGTGGAGTCAACGGTGTACGTGGCGCACGACGGTGTCGGCCAGGGAATCGGCCGACAACTATACAATACCCTGATCGAAGAACTCCGGCGCCGCCAACTGCAGGTGGTCATTGGTGGCATCGCGCAGCCCAATGAAGCTAGCGTTGCTTTGCATGAACGCCTGGGGTTTGAGAAGGTGGCCATGTTCAAGCGGGTCGGCCGTAAATTTGATCAGTGGATCGATGTGGGGTACTGGGAACTGCAGCTCGGGTAGCTAACCGCTGAGCACAAGATTTCTGTCTTCGAAAATCCATTTTCAGCGCTTAACTGTTTCGTTCGGTGGTGTCGTGTCAGGAAAAAAAAGCGTGAATTGGGTAACGCCACTAAGCTCACTCATGACGCTGGCGCGGCCATGGTGAAGCGTCATGATGGATTTGACGATTGAAAGACCCAAGCCAGCGGAGGCTGACGTACTGGATCTCGATTTATCGGAACGATAGAACCGATCAAACAGCCGCGGCAGGTGTTCCTGCGTGATGCCTAGGCCAGGATTGGAAACGGCAATCACGGCCCCGTCGTCGTCAGCAATAGCCTTGAGCGTGATAGTTTCGCCCTCTGCGGTGTACCGAATGGCGTTCGATACAAGGTTGCTCACCGCGCGGCGAAGCAGGAGTCCATCAGCAAGCACTTTACCAGTGGCGATGACGATGATTGATATCCCGGCGTCGGATGCCGGCCCTTCAAAATACTCGGCGATTCGCGTCAGCTCAACATCCATATCAAGCTGTTCAGTTGCTAGCAAAACTTGGTCATGGTCAGCCCGCGCCAAAAATAATATACTTTCCACCATTCTAGCTAGACGGCCAAACTCCTCGTAGTTAGATGAGAGCAGGTTTTGATATTCCTCCGATTCTCTGGGGTGAGACAGGGCAACTTCTGTTTGCACCATCAGATTGTTGAGCGGCGTACGCAAATCATGTGCCAGGTCATCTGCGAACTGGGAAAGGTTATTAAAGCTATTTTGCAAGCGGTCAAGCACCTCATTGAACGAATCAGCCAGTATCTGGAATTCCATCGGGGCTGATTTTGCATGCAAGCGCACTTCCAAATTGTGCGCGCTGACTTGCTGAGCTTGCTGCGCGAAGAGCTTCACTTTGTCCAACGCGCGACGCACAAGCAGAAACCCCAGTAGGGCTGTTAGCACAGCACCAAAGAAGCCTGAAGCAAGAACTTTTAACTTGTATGCAGATAGAACAGCTGCGCGACTCTCTTCGCTCCGGGCGAGCGTGATTTGCACCACGGAACCTGTCGAACCAACGGTACCTAGCGCTGCGATGACCCTTAGGTTGGGTTCGCTATGCCCTGGCGCAGCACGTACATGAGATGGCTCTGGCATCGTCTCAGCCGGCACAGCGCCATTGGCATGCATGAATGAACGTTCACTGGTATTGCGGGTTAATTCTTCACCGTCTTGTGCCTGCATAACGAGCAAAAAGCCGCCATGCAAATCGACCGCATCTAAAAAGCGGTGCGGATCCACACGAATCGATTCTACACTCGGTGTTTCCTCAAGCATATGCCTTATGAACACAATACGGTCAACAAGGTCTGCATCATCCCGTGCCTGGAGCTGTGCTGCGAGTGCTTGATAGAGATAGATGCCTAAGGCTGAAAATACAATTGCCGAGATGCAGGCGAAGAGCGCCCCCAGCTGAGTTGTGAGAGACCAGTTCTTGATCTTCATTGTCTATCTTCTAACACATAGCCCATACTCCGAATCGTATGGATCAGTTTGACCTCGAAGGGGTCGTCAATTTTTGCTCGTAGACGGCGTACCGCGACATCCACCACGTTCGTGTCGCTGTCAAAATTCATGTCCCAGACTTGCGATGCAATCAACGGCCGGGACAAAACTTGTCCGACCCGCTTGGATAATAAATGCAAAAGTGCAAATTCTTTTGCAGTCAAATCAATCCGAACACCGGCGCGTATGACTCTTCGCTTGGGAATGTCCAGTTCCAGATCGGCAATCTGAAAAATATCAGCTTCTCTGATCGGCCCTCGGCGCAACAACGTTCGAATACGAACAAGCAACTCAACAAAAGCGAATGGCTTGACTAAGTAATCATCCGCACCAAGCTCCAGACCTTTGATGCGGTCATCGAGTCCATCCCGTGCGGTAAGAAACAGCACCGGAGTATCGACCGTTTTGCGCAACTCAGCGATGATTTGCCAACCATCTAAGCCCGGAAGCATGACGTCAAGCACGATCAGGTCATAATGGGCAGTAGTGGCAGCGTGAAGTCCGTCGGGTCCAGTTCTCGCCAAGTCAACCACAAAGCCAGACTCGTTCAGACCTTTCTGGATATATTCGCCCGCCTTTTGCTCGTCTTCCACCACTAATAATCGCATATCACTTTTCCACTCGTTCAACTGCTGTGTCCACGTTATGCGGAGGGCGAAGATACCTGTCGGTCTCCGTCTTTAGTCTACCTTGGAAAGGTGACAGTCGTCTAACGCCAGGATTACAATCCTGTCAGAATTGAACTGTTTACCTGTGCTCACTAGAATACGATCAAAGGTTCCTGCACTTTTTTAAATTTGCACAACAGCGCCATGATGTGAGCGGTGACCAAGAAGGGCGCGCTATCGGTCGGCAGGCTTACAAAGAGCAGAACGCATTGTCGAGGGATGGTGCTCATGAGTACCGCGTGTTCGAATGTTAAGATGCTTCTAAGAAATGTCGACCTGATTGTTTACTAAATGTTTTTCATGTGTTGTGGTGAAATTTTTCTCTTGCAAGTAGCCCTCGCAAAGTCATGACAGGCGTGATACATTCCGGGCATGCGCAAGTCCCTCTCCCACTACCTCGCTTTTTTCCTGTTCGTCATGTTCATGACGAACAGCGGCGCATGGATGGGGAGTAGCGTTCGCCTGGCACATGAGATCGCGCATATCGGCCAGCTCGACCAGGATGCAGGTGAGCATGAGCATGCCCACCTAGGCCATAGCGACGACGGCGATCATGATGATCGCGGCAATGACGTGCCTGGCAAGTCCGGACACCAGGCATTGCACGCCGTTGACCACCTTCAGTTTTTCCCGCATACCGCCTTTGGCGGCTTTTCCATGCCGGCCGCGGACGCCAATGTCCCACCGCAATTTGTCGCCCTGCGCTTGCCGCTCCCATCGTTCGATACCCCGTTTCGCCCCCCTTGTAGCGACGCGCTGACAGCCTAACTCCGTCTGTATGACCGGAGGCTTGCGCCCCCAATCATGCATTTTCTGGAGTGGACGCGCGCCCGGATGCGTCGCGCATTCCTGTCTTCGTTGCATTATCACTTTGTGCTGCCTTCCTTCATCCGGCGCCGCCTATATGGCGCGCTAGGTGGATGTTGGCGTGCCTGGCCTGCGGGCCATGGCCTCGATCACTCCAGTAGCCCTGTTTCTAGTACTCAGGAAAGAATCATGAAAACAAGAAAAATACTCTCGCCCTTGTGCCTGGCGCTTGCGCTGGCATTTTGCATTCCGTCATCCGCCGCAGAACGATCAGCCAAAATTGCTGTCACACAACAGCAGATGCAAGCTCTCAATATCCAAGTGCGGGCTTTACAGCGCGATGCCGAACTTGTCGTCCTGAGCCTGCCTGCGCAGGTAGCGTTGCCCGCCAATGGTGAACAAATCGTCAGCTCGCCCGTGGCGGGCTTGGCGGTACAGCTGTATGTGCAACCGAACCAGATGGTCAAGCGTGGCGCACCGCTGCTGCGCGTGGTCAGCCAGGAACTCGGCCCCCTCCAATTGCAAGTGTTGCAAGCTGCGAGCCGTGCCGGCCTGGCTCGCCAGACTGCACTGCGCGAACGGGCTTTGTTCGACGAGGGTATCATCGCCCAGCGCCGTGTGCAGGAGGCGCAGACGGCGCTACAGGATAGCGAAGCGACATTGCGCCAAGCCAAAGCCGCGCTGCGCCTGGCTGGTTTGTCGGCACAATCTATCGAACGCCTTATCGCCAGCGGCAAGCTGGAGGATGGATTGACGCTCACGGCCACCCAGGCCGGCATCGTGACCAACATCGGGGTCAAGCCGGGTCAGCGGATCGATCCTGCCACCGCCTTGCTACACCTGACACAAGTGGATCGCCTTGCACTGGACATCCAGGTGCCTGCCGCTGACTCTGCAGCTTGGCGGGTCGGCGGCGCCTTACAGATAGAGGGGCGCAACAGCAAGGCACGCATCGTCAGTATCAGTCCGGTTGTCGCACCCGGCAGCCAGACGGTCGCTATTCGTGCTGAACTGGATGCTGGGACAAGCGGCTTGCGGCCCGGTGAAATGGTCACCGTGCAATTGCCGTTGAGTGCCAATACTGCCGCCTGGGACGTGCCGCTGGCCGCTCTGGCACACGACGGCAAGCAAGCTTACGTTTTTGTGCGAAATAAGGATGGCTTTGAAGCCCGCCCGGTGACCGTCGTCAGTAGCGCCGGGCAGCGCGTGCGTGTGTCCGGGAAACTGAAGGCGGGCGATCATCTCGCCATCTCCGGCGTCGTGGCCCTGAAAGGCTCTTGGCTGGGCGAAAAAGGAGGCAGCTGATGTTAGCCCGTCTGATTCAGGCATGTCTCTCGCAACGGCTATTTGTCCTGCTGGCGGCGTTGATGCTGGGTGGTGCTGGCTGGTATGCCTTCAACCAGTTGCCCATCGACGCCTTTCCGGACGTCTCAAGTACCCAGGTCAAGATCATCATGAAGGCCCCCGGCATGACGCCGGAAGAAGTGGAAAGCCGCATTGCGGTGCCAATCGAAGTCGAAATGCTGGGAATTCCCAAGACCAAAGTCCTGCGTTCGGTCACGAAATATGGCCTGGCCGACGTCACCATCGACTTTCAGGATGGCACAGATATCTTCTGGGCCCGCCAGCAGGTCAGTGAACGGCTTGCCGGCATCACCGAGAACTTGCCCGGTGGCATCAGCGGTGGTATGGCGCCGATTACCACGCCGCTGGGGGAAATGTTCATGTTTACCATCGAAGGTGGCGGTCTCTCCTTGGCCGAGCGCCGTAGTTTGCTCGACTGGGTGATCCGTCCCGCCTTGCGCACCGTGCCAGGGGTGGCTGATGTGAATGCCTTGGGCGGAGTAGTGCGCGCCTTTGAGGTCGTGCCCAATCCGCTGGCCATGGCGGCCGGCGGCGTCACACTGGCACAGTTGAGTGAAGCAATCCGCGCCAACAACCGCAACGACGGGGCCGGGCGCCTCGGCGAGGGTGATGAAGTGTTGCTGGTGCGCAGCGAAGGCAGCATCACCAGCCTCGATGATTTGCGCGCGGTCGTCGTCACGTTACAGAACGGGGCACCTCTGCGTGTGGGCGCACTCGCCGACGTACGCATCGGCTCGTTGACACGCTATGGCGTCGTGACTCAGAGCGGCAAAGGGGAAGCTGTGCAGGGCCTGGTACTCGGTCTGGCCGGCGCCAATGCGCAGCAAGTGGTCGAAGGCGTGCGCAAGAAGCTCGACGAGATCAAGCTAACTTTGCCCAAGGGCGTCACCCTAAATGTTTTTTATGACCGGGCACAGCTCGTCTCGAAAGCCGTGGGTGCCGTCTCGTCTGCATTATTAGAAGCGACGGTGATTGTCGTCGTCCTACTGGTCCTGTTTCTGGGCAACTTGCGCGCGGCGCTTACAGTAGCCCTGGTCTTGCCGCTGGCAGCGCTGATCACGTTCATTCTCATGCGCGGCTTCAATATGTCGGCCAATCTGATGAGTCTGGGAGGCCTGGCCATTGCCATAGGCATGCTGGTCGATGCGGCCGTTGTGGTGGTGGAAAATATCGTCCAAAGGTTGGCGCACGATCCGACTGCCGGCAAGTTGCCCCGTCTGCATACGATTTACCGGGCTGTGCGCGAAGTGGCCGTTCCCGTTACCTCCGGCATCGTCATCATCATCACCGTCTTTTTGCCACTGTTGACGCTGCAGGATCTGGAAGGCAAGTTTTTTGCCCCAGTCGCCCTGGCGATCGTTTTTGCGCTGGCCGGCTCGCTGCTGCTGTCGCTGACCGTCATTCCCGTCCTGGCTTCGTATCTGCTGCGCGATGTGGCGCATCAGGAACCCTGGCTGCCGCGCAAGCTGCTGACCTGGTACGTACCCATCCTGGCCTGGAGCATGCGCCGGCAACGGGTGGTTGCCATGGGCGCCGTAGCAATGCTGCTCGGCGCGGGCTTGCTCTACACGCAGGTGGGCAAGACGTTCATGCCCACCATGGATGAGGGTGACCTGATTGTCGGCATCGAAAAGCTGCCCTCCGTCAGCCTTGAACAAAGCGCTGCGCTGGACCTCAAGGTCCATCAGGCATTGATGCAAGCGCTGCCGGAAATCACTGGCGTGGTGGCACGTGCGGGTTCGGATGAAATCGGCCTCGACCCGATGGGCTTGAATCAAACCGACACCTATCTCTTGCTCAAGCCGGCTGGCGAATGGCGCATGAAGAGCAAAGAAGCCCTGATGGACGAGATCCGCAAAGTACTCGACCAGTTGCCTGGTATTAAATACAGCTTTACGCAGCCGATCGAAATGCGCGTGAGCGAGATGATCATCGGCGTGCGCGGCGATATCGCTGTGAAAATCTTCGGCCCCGATCTGGCGCAGCTGAACCAGTTTGCGTCGCAAGTGGAAACTGTTCTGAAAACCATACCAGGCAATCAGGATGTCTACACAGTGCAAAACGATGGCGTGCAATACCTGCGCGTGGCCGTCGACCGCTTGCAGGCTGGCCGATTGGGTCTGAGCGTCGAAGAAATCCAGGATGCGCTGCGGGTCCAGATCGAAGGCCAGCAGGCGGGCCATGCGGTCGAGGGCAATCGCCGCACGCCTATCTTGCTGCGTGCCGACGAATCTGTCCGTTTGTCACCGACGGATTTTGCCGCCGTGCGCATTACCGCCAAGGACGGCAGCAGCGTGCCGCTCAGTACCGTCGCCAAGCTGGAACGGGCCGAGGGACCGGTCAAGATCGACCGCGAGATGGGTAGCCGCTATAGCGTAGTGATTGCCAATGTCAGCGGACGCGACCTGGTGGGTTTCGTCAACGAAGCCAAAGCCAGTGTGGCCAAGACGCTGACGTTGCCAACCGGTTACCGCATTACCTGGGGTGGCCAGTTCGAGAACCAGCAGCGCGCGGCCGCCCGCTTGAGCGTTGTCGTTCCGGTGGCGTTGGGCTTGATCTTTATCGTCCTGTTTTCCACCTTCCGCTCGGTGCGCCAGGCGCTGCTGATACTGTCGATCATCCCGTTCGCCCTGGTGGGCGGCATCGTCGCCTTGTGGGTTACAGGCGAGTATCTGTCGGTGCCGGCATCGGTCGGCTTTATCGCCTTACTGGGCATCACCGTACTCAACGGCATCGTTTTGGTCAGCTATTTCAATCAGCTGCGTGCCGAGGGAATGGCCTTGGCCGAGTTGGTGGTGCAAGGAGCACGCCGACGCCTGCGCCCGGTGATGATGACCGCTTCCATCACCGCTTTTGGCCTGATTCCGCTGCTCTTCGCCAGCGGCCCGGGCTCGGAAATCCAGCGCCCCTTGGCCATTGTGGTGATCGGCGGCCTGATCACGGCGACCGCCTTGACCCTGCTGTTGTTACCCATTCTTTATTTGCGCTTCGCGGTGGCGAAGCAGGAGAAACCCCATGACTGACCTGTGTTTAACCTTGCTGTGTCCTCCGGCGCTGGAAGAGCGCGTGCTCGACACGCTGCTGATGACAAGTGAAATTTCCCTCTTTACCAGCACGGCGGCGGCTGCGCACGGCCTGGCGCATGATCGGCTCAGCGCCACCGAGCAAGTTCTGGGCTTGGCCAAGATGACGCGCATCGATGCACTCCTGCCGGAAGCGCATCGCGAAAAGGTGCTGTCCATGCTACGCCAGATATTGCAAGGCGGCGGTGTGCGCTACTGGCTCACGCCCATTACCGAAGCGGGGGAGGTGCTATGAAATTTGGCATACTCATTGCGTTGGCGGCGGGTGCGGTCCAGGCCGCGCCACTGCCGCCAACGCCCGGCTTGTTGCCGACAGCGATGGTGCGCCCCCTGCTAGACCAGGATCCCGAGGTCGCCGCAGCCCGTGCCGGGCGCGAAATGCTACGCCAGGATGCCGCGCTCGCGCAGGACTCGCCTTATGAATGGACGGCCAAGGTCACGGCCCAGCGGCGTACCTTGGAAGCAGGCCCGCATTACAAGGAGTGGAATGCGGGCGTGGAGCGCACGCTGCGCCTGCCGGCCAAGGCCAGTGCGGACCGCCGCATCGGCCAGGCCTTGCAGGAAGAGGGGGAGGCGCGCTATGGAGAGGCCTTGCACGAGACCGCGCGTGAACTACTGGGGCTGTGGCTGGACTGGGCGCACGCGGAACAGGCGCTGGTACTGGCGGCTGAGCACCAGCAGGCAGCCAGCGACAATCTTGCTGCGGTGAACAAGCGTGTCAAGGCCGGTGACGCCGCCGCGCTCGATGCCAGTCTGGCACGTGGCGACCTGGCCGACCAGCAACGCGTCAGTATCGAAGCCAAAACGGCGGCCGCTGTTGCCTGGGCGCGCCTACATGCGCGTTTTCCGGGCTTCCGGCGCGAGTTGGCCACCTTGCCTTCATCGCTGCCACTTGTCGAGTCGCCCACGTTTTGGCGTGAACGGATCCTCGACCAGAGTGATGAACTCAAGATTGCCGAGGCGCAATTGCTCAAGGCGCAAGCCGTCAGCGCCCGCATGCGCGCCGAGCGCAC
The DNA here is from genome assembly GCF_051380665.1 of Janthinobacterium lyxosi. Taxonomy (NCBI): domain Bacteria; kingdom Pseudomonadati; phylum Pseudomonadota; class Betaproteobacteria; order Burkholderiales; family Oxalobacteraceae; genus Janthinobacterium; species Janthinobacterium lyxosi. The sequence goes on along the minus strand of NZ_JBNYXM010000017.1, from coordinate 19,218 downwards.
GCCAGATCCCACCGTTGGTCTGTACACCGCGTCGGAAGTGGGCGGGCGTGAGCGCATCACCGGCATCATGTTCAGCATTCCCTTGCCTGGAGCCCATCGGGCCGCACGAGATGGGCGGGCGGTTCAGGCGATGGAGGTGTCGCAGCATGAAGTCGCGCTGAAGCGACGCTTCCTTGACGGCGCCATCGCCGTGGCGATTGCTTCCGCGCAAGGCGCGCATGAAGGCTGGCAGGTGGCCGAAGCGGGCGCGGCGGACATGCGCGACAACGCGCGGTTGCTGCAACGCGCCTACACCTTGGGCGAGGCCGATCTGCCCACGTTGTTGACGGCGCGGCGCCAGGCGACCACTGCCCAGCAAAATGCCCTGGCAGCCCGTGTTGCTGCGGCGCGTGCGTATTACGGCGTCTTGGTCGACGCGCATGTGGTCTGGGACATGGACCATGAGTAAAACATTTTTCCAGGCGTCGCCCGATGCCATGACTTTTAACAGGAGCACTACGTGAAATTGATGTTGAACAGACCGGGCCTTGGCGCCTGGTGGCGCTGGCTCGCCGGCACCTTACTGTGGCTGTGCGCCGGCATCGCGGCGGCGCACGGTGTTTCCGAGTCGGACAAAGGTTTTCTGCAGGCCAGCAGCGGCATGCAAATCCTGCCGTACATTTATCTGGGGGCCAAGCACATGGTCACCGGCTACGACCATTTGCTGTTTTTGTGCGGCGTGATCTTCTTCTTGTATCGCATGAAGGATATCGGCCTGTATGTGACGCTGTTTGCCATTGGTCACAGTACTACCTTGCTGCTGGGCGTGATCAACGGCTGGCATATCAATGCTTATTTTGTCGATGCCATTATCGGCTTGTCCATCGTGTACCGTGCTTTCGACAATCTGGGCGGCTTCCAGACGCTCTTTGGCTTCCAGCCGAACAAGCGGGCGGCCGTACTGATCTTCGGTTTCTTTCACGGTCTCGGGCTGGCCACCAAGCTGCAGGACTTCGCCTTGTCCGCCGACGGCCTGGTGCCGAACATGATTGCCTTCAATGTTGGCGTGGAGATCGGCCAGCTGCTCGCTCTGAGCATGATCCTGATCGCCATGCGCTACTGGCGCAGCACCACCAGCTTTGTGCGGTATGCCGCCGCTGGCAATTTTGTTCTGATGACGGCCGGATTCATTCTGGCTGGTTTCCAATTCACCGGCTTTCTCAGCAGATAGGAGCACGACCCATGACATCCATCCCAATGAACGGCATTTCGGTCGCAAAAAAAGAACTGCTGCGCGGTACCGGGCTGGCGGCTCTGGTCGCCGGCCTCATTTTGACCGTGGCAGTCCTGCCTGCCGAATATGGCATCGATCCCACAGGACTCGGCAAGGCGCTGGGCCTGACTACCTTGCATCGCCCGGCAACGGCCGCCGCCGATAGCTCACCCGCGCCGCAAGGATCGCAGGTTTCGGCGCCGGGCGAGGAACGCGCGCTCACCATTGCAGCCAAGCAAACGGTGCCGTATCGCTCGGACGAGCAAGAGATCACGCTGGCGCCCGGCAAGGGCCTGGAAGTCAAAACCCACCTGGCCAAGGGTGCAACGCTGATTTATTCGTGGGAAACGAAGGGTGGCGCCGTGGTCAACCACGATTTCCATGGCGAGCCGGTCAACGCGCGCGAAGACGAGTTCGAGAGCTTTATCGCCGACAAGGGCGTGAGCAGCTCCAGCGGCTCGCTGATCGCGCCCTTTACGGGCGTGCACGGCTGGTACTGGAAAAACAAATCGGCCGAGCCGGTGACGCTGGTCCTGCGCTCCAGCGGTTTTTACGCTGACATTTACAAGAAGTAATTAGTACCGCTGGTTTCAGTGCGCGGCGCCAATCACACGGCGCCGCGCACAAGCACGACGGCTTATCGGGGCGAGGCCGACCAAAATCGCCGCATCCATGGAGAATTGCATGAAAAAAGTTATGTTGACGTTGGCCACTTTGTTGCTCGTTTCCGGCGCACCTGGCGCGTGGGCCCACACCGACCACGATCATGATGAGGCGCCGGCCCAGATCAAGCTCGAATTGAAGGGCGGCAAGACGGGAGCCACGGTGTATGCCAAAAGCGCGGGCAAGAGCTATCCGACGGCAGGCGCAACGGGCTTGTTGACAATCATGACGGGCAATACCAAGACCGACGTCGCCTTGCAGCCTGGCGTGGACAATACGATGATCGCCAAGACGGCGGTGCCGCTGGCAGCCGGCACCCGAGCCCAGGCAAGCATTACCTTTGCGGACAAGAACACAGTCAAGGCCGAGTTGGTCGCCAAGTAAGCCAGCATGCGGCCCCTCACCGGGCCGCAATGAGGGTTGCGCTGCCAAGGTGTGCCGGATCGTGCATACTGGCAGACTAAGTAAACAATACGTTATAAAAGCATGGTATGGCATTTTCATCATCTTCACCCAGTCACAGCACGCATCAGGGTGTCGTGTACGCCTTACTGGCGGCGGCCCTGTTTGGCGCCAGCACGCCCTTTGCCAAAACGCTGGTAGGGCAGGTCGCTCCCGTCACTCTGGCAGGAATCCTGTACCTGGGCAGCGGACTGGGCTTGCTGGCCTGTTTCTTGGTGCGCGCGGTGCTCACCCGCAACACCAAGGACAAACCCGCCACGCTCACGACTGCGGATTTGCCATGGCTCGCGGGGGCGATTGCCTTTGGCGGCATTGCCGGGCCGGTCCTACTGATGTTCGGTCTGACGCTGACGCCTGCCTCCTCGGCATCGTTGCTGCTCAATATCGAGGGCGTGCTGACTGCCATGCTGGCGTGGTTTGTCTTCAAGGAAAATTTCGACCGCCGTATTTTCATCGGCATGCTGCTGATCGTCGCCGCTGGCATCCTGCTGTCCTGGGAGCAGGTGCCAAAACTGGGCGTGCCCTGGGGGGCGATCACCATTGTCGGCGCCTGCCTGTGCTGGGGCATCGACAACAATCTGACACGCAAGGTGTCCGCCAGCGATGCCTTGCAAATTGCCGCATTGAAGGGCCTGGTAGCCGGTTCCGTCAACCTGGCCATCGCCCTGGCTCTGGGTTACACCTTGCCCAGCGTCAGCATCGCCGTGAACGCAGGATTGGTCGGTTTTTGCGGCTACGGCTTGAGCCTGGTGATGTTCGTGCTGGCGTTGCGCCACCTGGGAACGGCCCGCACGGGCGCTTATTTTTCGGCGGCGCCGTTTGTCGGCGCGGTCATCTCGCTGTTCATGCTGGGCGACATTCCCGGGCTGCTGTTCTGGCTGGCCGCAGCGTTGATGGCCGCCGGCATTTGGCTGCATTTAACGGAAAATCATGAGCACTATCACGAGCATGAGCCGCTGTTACATACGCATGTGCACAGCCACGACGCCCATCACCAGCATACGCACGATGACAGCTGGGACGGCAAGGAGCCGCATGTCCATGCTCATCAGCATCTGCCGCTGCGTCATGCGCATCCCCATTATCCAGACATCCATCACCGGCACGATCATTCATGACTCTGGTCAAAAAGAAGATTGCATGGGACGAAATCGCGGATTCGCACAATTTCGCCGAGCTTATGGGTGTAGAGAGTGAATTCGTACGTTCCCAGGTAGATGGAATCCTTGGAAGGACCAGCGATGATTGACGAGGTTGGAGCTAACGTCTGAAGGATCATGCCGCCTTTGCCTAGCCACGACAGCTTGGCGGAAGGTATTGCCAAGGCAAGACTCGGCCATCTTGGTTAGCCCAGGATTGATGTCATCGGTCAGGATTGTCGTCAGCAGCAAGGTCTTGTCCTTGGCTGTGTCGTTGGTTTTCAAATGTGTGAAGTGCCGGGTGAACCTGGCACTTCATCAGCTTCCATCGACAGTTCAGTGATCTTGGTGTGCGGTAGCAGCATAGCTCAATCGCACACGTCAACGCTTAAAGGCGAGCAAGAGAACACCACTAGCGACCAGCGAAATGCCCGACCACTCCCGGACTGATAGCCGTTCTCCCAGGAAGGTGAACGCGAACACAGCCACCAAGACGAGGCTAAGCTTGTCCACAGGAGCGACTTTGGATGCATCCCCTATCTTGAGTGCCCGGAAATAACATACCCAAGACGCGCCAGTGGCTAGGCCAGACAGCCCAAGAAACAACCAAGTTTTCGGCGAAAGCTCGAAGGGATTGGACCACTTGCCCGTGTAAGTCACGAACACGGATAGTACGACAATAATGACCGCCGTTCTGATCAAGGTGGCCATATCGGAATCGACTCCCTGTATGCCTATCTTAGCAAAAATAGCAGTCAGTGCTGCAAATACGGCGGATAGAATTGCCCAATAGAACCAGCCATTTGATGTCGCCATATATTTCCTTAAAGTGGTTTAGCCAGCGGCATGAGCACACAGATACATAGGCCAGAATGCGTCACTTCGTCTGAGAATCCTATCTGAATCTCAGCGCCAATCCGATCCGTGACTGCCTTGACGATGGAAAGGCCCAGACCTGATCCGACCTGATCGCTCCCAAGAATGCGATAGAATGGGGCAAACACCCGATCTTGTTCTACTACTTGAATCCCAGGCCCTGAATCTTGGACTCGCAATATTGCGCGACCTTCTTCCTCGGCGACAGAAAGATCGACCCTGCCGCCAGTCGGCGTATAACGGATGGCGTTATCAACCAAATTCTTGACGACGGCAATCATGTCCAGTTCGTTAACCCAGAGTAGGGCGTCTTGTTCTCCTTCGACACCAATATCGATGTGTTTGGCTTCTACCAGTGGCATTAGGTCTTCCAGAACACGTCGATAGACGTCCTGCACTGATACGGGCGACTCGGGTCGGTCGAGCGCAGACTGAGCCTTGGCCAGGGTGAGAAGCTGATCCAATAGGTTCCGGCCACGCTCGATGCCTCGGCGCAATGTCCTGAGACGTTCACGTGCAAGGTCAGGCATATCTGCTTCGGCCAGCCGCTCGGCTTGCAGTGACAAGGCGGTTAACGGAGAGCGAAGCTCATGCGCCGCATCCGCGACAAACCGGCGCTGTGCTTCCATCGCTTTCTCAACTCTGGCAAGTAGACTATTGATTGCCACCACGAACGGTCGTACTTCAGCAGGAAGATGCTTTTCTTCGATTGGATGTAATTCTTGTTCGGCACGTTGGTCGATTTCCGCAGATAAAGAAGCGATGGGCCGGAACATCTTACGCACAAGATCAGCCACGATCAAAAGCAGGATTGGAACCAGAATTAGCAACGGCATCAAAGTGCGCAAAGCGCTGTCGCGTGCGATTTCATCGCGAACGCCAGTTTCCTGCGCTACGGCGATACGCTCGCCGTTGGACGTTGTTTTAACCAATACACGGAACGGTTCTCCGTTAACTTCAAGCGTATGCAGACCATCGGGTAGCGTGATTGGTAGTGGCAGCGGTGCTCCGGTCTCACCTTTTCCGGTCACCTTTCTGCCATTTGCTAGATACTGGACAATGACCCGGGACTCTTCATCGCTGTCTTTGGCGCGTCCATCGTCTCCAAAATGTGTAAGCGGGAGGTGTTGCTGATCAAACAGCGCCGCAACTTGGCGCAGCATATCGTCTTGCAACTCGTGGGCTTCGTCGAATGCGGATACGAATGAAAATAAGCCAGCCACCAATGCGATGACCAAAATGGCCAGCGACAGCGAAAACGACAGCTTGAACTGGACTGACTCGTTCAAACGTTTTTTGAAACCATCCATCCAACCCCCCTGACATTTTTGATGATTTCTCCGCCCAGTTTGCGCCGCAGTGCATGGATCAGGAATTCGACCGCGTTGCTTTCCACCTCTTCGCCCCATCCGTAGATACGGTCTTCCAGATCACTGCGGGAAAGAATTGCACCGGGGCGTGCCAGCAAGGCTTGCAACAACGCGAACTCACGGTTGGAGAGTTGCGCCGGGGCACTACTGTTGACTGCGGCCTCTCGCGTGGCCGGATCAAGCGAGACAACACCGTTGCTGAGTATGGGCGTTGCGCTGCCTCCCTTGCGTCGTAACACGGCGCGCATGCGGGCCAGCAGTTCGGCCATTTCAAAGGGCTTGAGCACGTAGTCATCGGCCCCGCCATCCAAGCCGCGCAGTCGATCATCGAGGCCGTCACGGGCGGTGATGATGAGCAGTGGAACGGGGTTGTCCTTGGCGCGGATGTTGGTCAACACCTCCAGCCCATCCTTGCCAGGCAGTCCAAGGTCGAGCAGCACCAGGTCATAGTGCTGGCAACCCAGTGTCGCAAGGGCAGTTTGACCGTTTTTTACCCAGTCGGCCGCATAAGAGGCGTCTTTCAACGCCCCTTGGATGGCTTCGCCAATCATGGTGTCGTCTTCGACCAGCAAGACTCGCATTATTCCTCCTTCTTATACCGATAATTCAATGCGCTGTTCTGGCAGCCCTTTGCTTGAATAGTAAAATACTAGTCAAAATAAAGGCGAATAATGCCGCTGATGCTGAGTAACGACTCAGAGCCAGGCCGCCTGCACTGAGCGGCTTATCCAAAAAATCCCCCACCACTGCACCGAGAGGTCGAGTCAAAATGAATGCTGTCCAAAAAAGCAGGATCCGCGACACATTTGTCCAATAGTAAGCTGCAACGACCAGTGCCAACAAGACGCTGAACACTATAGCGGCGCCGGTGTAGCCCAAGCCAGCGGTACCGGCTGTCCAGTCGCCCAGTGCCGTTCCCAAGGTCTGAGAAAACATGATAGTTACCCAGTAGAATATCTCGGCTTTCGGCGAACTGAGCGTGCTGACCGACACTGAGCCTAGTGTTCGATGCCATATAAATAGGGAACCGAACAACAAAGCTATGAGTAAGGTCGAGCCACCAGCGTACCCGATACCAAGTGATCGGTCTGCAAAATCAGCCAGCGTCGTGCCGACTGTGGTAGTTGCAATGATGGTTGCCCAGTAAAGCAAGGGGTGAAATTTCTTGGCCTTGATTTGCGCAAATACCGCTGTCAGAAATACCGCCAAGAAAATAGCAGTACCAATCAGGTACCCCAAATTCATCGACATCGAAACGGCATCGCCAGCTGTTTCGCCGAGCGTGGTGGCTGCAATCTTGATAATCCAGAAAGCGAGCGTCACTTCAGGGACTTTGCCTAATGCTTTTTCGGTTGAAATATTCATCTCAATTCCTGTTTACTAGTTAGTGCTTGGCTTGGAGGGAGTCAAAAATGGTCATCAGGTCAGCTAAAGCCTTTTTGCAGTCGATTTGACTGGGTACATCTACACGTAGGGCGCTAAGGGCGCGGTCAATGGCTTTGTCGAGCATATGCCAGTCAGTCGCTGCACGGGGCTTCAAGCCTGCTTCCGCCGAGTCCCATGCGACCTCCAACTCCTTGATCCGCGTTTTAGCAGCTGGCAGATCGCCTTTATCTACGAGGGCAGCAACCTCTGCGGCGATGGTCCGAAACACAGACAGATCCCCAAGCTTGGATGCAGTCTTTGCCTGCGGTGCAGAAGTAGCCTGACTTGTTTTTAATGAAGCAGAGCCTGCCGTACCGGTGTTGGTAGACTTTGAGCAGCCAGCCGCAAGGGCCAAGAGAGCGATGGCCGATAGTGCGGTAACGGAGTGAGTTAGCGAATGCAGATGGCGCATGATTTTTCCTTGAGTTTTTCGATAGAGTTTATTCGACGGCTTGTGCATTCATGCTATTGCCAACGCTAAACTGCGCGACGGCCACCAGCATCACGATCACGGTCAGGAATAGAGCACTGGTCCACATGGCACCCATGCCGAGGCCCCCATAGGCCTTGGCCTGCGTCAGCAGGTCGCCAAGTGCGGCACCGAAGGGGCGAGTCAGGATGTAGCCTATCCAGAAGGTCAGAACGGCGTTGCCGCCCATGCGCCATACCGCATAGGTGATAGCGATCAATATGCCGAATGACATCGCCCCCCATGTGAAGCCCAGAGCGATCGCTTCGGTCGCCAAGTCACCTGCCGCCGTGCCCAGTGCAAACGTGCAAAGGATGGCAGACCAGTAAAACAACTCCCGGCGCCGTGTGAAAATCTCATGGATGGACAAAGTACGTTCCACCCAATACCAAACCGCAAAAATTCCTGCCAGCGCCACGGCAAATGCTGACGTGCTGACATACAGGCTCACGCCTAGCCCATCGGTGAGCAGGTCGGTAATCTGGGTGCCCACCACGCTGACCAGCACGACCGAAAGCCAGTAAATCCAGGGCGTGTAGCGCCGCGTTCGTAACTGTATGATTAGGGCAACAGCCAACAGCGCGCCCATCACTGTGCGAGTCATGCTTTGGCCGAAGCCAGCATTGACAGCCAGAAAGTCGGCTCCTGTTTCTCCGACCGTCGTGGACATGATCTTGATGACCCAGAATGAGAGCGTCACTTCGGGGACTTTGTTGAGCCAATTTGATGTGGAAGGCATGGTCAGCGTATTCATGGCGTTGTTTCCTGCAAGGGCTGGTTGTTCTTGGGGCAAGTTTGACCGGCCAAACTTAGGCCAGCCATAGGCCCATCACTTGCGCACCCATCCAATTTGGATGAGTTTTCGGAAGAGACTTCGATGAACGCTCAGGGTAAGGCGGTAGGCGGCGGGCAAATACATGCGTACTTCACGAAAGGCCAGCCACGCACTCAGCACCCCGACCATGGCCGCACCCACCATGTCCAGCGGGAAATGAACGCCGAGATAGATACGCGCCCAAGCAACAGGCAGCCCCAATAATGCCAGTGCCAGGCCAGCCACACGTGAGCTGCTGTGCATCAGGAAACTAAAGGCGACGGCCCATAGGAGCGTCAGATGGTCGCTCGGGAACGAAGAATCAGCAGCATGGGGAATCAGGGTGTGCCCCAGACCGATCATGAAAGGACGTGGATGTTGCGAAACCAGCCCAATGATCTGGTTGATGAGCAAGCCTGCTAGACCGGACGCGGTCGCTTCGAGCAAAACCTTGCGGGTATGTTCGCTTCCGCGTAGCCAACCGAGCCCGAGGATGGCCGGGAGCGCCCAAATGGCATATTCAGCGAAAATGGTGGCGACGGCCAATAGCAGCGTGCTTGGATGCTCTGGTGCATTAAGCCAGAGAAATAGTGCGTGATTGAGGTTTTCCATTTGTTCTCCGTGGCCGGATCACCCCATAGGGATGCCCCGACCATAGTGGCGTATAGTCAATCTCGCTTGTCGTGGTCGTCGTCACGATCCGCTTTGTCTTCGGCGGACGAAATGACCGTGCCTTTGTCGGCATCGACTTTGACATCAAAGACCTTGGCCCCACTGACGACTTCCACGTCGTAGACCCAGCCCTGTTTCGAGTTTTCGTACTCAGCGCGTGCAGCCTTGCCATTGGCGTGTTGCTCGGCAGTGGTGACAGCCTGAGCCAGCGGGATTTTGGCTTTGGTGATGGCCATGGCATCGTTTTCCATGCTGCCTTGGGCGGCATAGGCAACGGTGGCCGCAGCGGCGATGGCTGCGGCCAGGATAGAAAGTTTGCTGTAGCGATTCATGGTGCTTCTCCAAAAAGAACGCAGGTATTTGCGTAATGGAGAGACTACGGAGGATGACTTAGCTGGCACTGAGCCGCTGCAAAATAGTTTAGTTTGCTTTATTTTCCGTTTTCTGAGACGCCTCCAGGGAGAACGGCCCATATCAAACCCATCACTTCATGCCAGTTGGCCCTGCATACGGGCTCCAACCCAAATGTTTTATTACTTGCTCGCAGGAGGAAGAAGGTTCTGCTCGATGCGGCGCCGGTTAAAGGAATCTTCCCTGTCAATGTAACGCATGGCAGACTGTGCGTTTTTCCAGCCGACATGTTCCATCAGCGTTTTCAGATCCCACCCATTGGCAGTCGCCCAGGTGGCAAAGCCGCGGCGCAGCGAGTGGGCGCTGTACAACTCAGGTGCATCCACGCCAGCTTCTTGCAGGATATTACGCAGGAGCGGCACCAAGCTATCGATGTTCAATCCGTTGACGCCGATGTTGCCCCAGCGATCAATGGCACGAAACACCGGTCCAGCCGTCAATTTCGCTGCGGCGATCCATTCCTCATAAGCGCTGACCGGGCACAAGCGCGACAACAACGGCACCTTGAAATTGCCACCCTTGAGCTGGTGATCGCCTTTGGTGCGCGGCAAGAAACAAGTCATCCCTTCACCTGGCGTGATGTGAATATGCTCGATCTGCAAGCGCGTCAGCTCATCGCCGCGAAACCCGCGCCAGAAACCGAGGAGAAACAACGCTTTGTTGCGGCGGTACCGCAACTCGGTGGCCAGTTCACCCTGGGATTGCGCGGCGTCGACGTTGGCCGTCAACCAGTGATCGACCGCCATGAGTTGATCGATCTGGAATGGTTTTGCCCGCTTTTCTTCTGCTGGGTGCAGCGTCTGGATACCGCGTAAGACTTGGCGTACTACCGGGGCCTTGGTTGGGTCGGGAAAGCCCTGGTCGAGATGCCACTGGGCTAATGCGGCCAATCGCTGACGCAGGGTGTTGATGGCATACTTGCCGGCTCGGTCGGCTAGGTAGCGTGCCACGCTATCGGACGTCGTCGGCAAAAAACCACCCCATTCAACTTCAAAGTCGCGGACCGCGCTTCGATAGCTCTTTCGCGTGTTCTCGCGCGTGGCAGCCTGCAGAAAGAGGTCGATATCAGACATGGCATGGTAAGGCAGAAAAAGCGGGCGGGTAAGGTCGGCTGGGTAGATCGTCGCTAGTGGCGTTGCCAATTATGTCCGGTGCTATCGGCAAATGTACAGCAAACGCGGACAAAATGGCACGGAAGCAGGTATGACACAGGATAATGGTACATTATCCGGCCTCAATTTCAAGCAGAATCTCGCCTTGATTTTCGCCCGCAATGGTATGTAATTACATGGCACATACCGCATTATCTTAATTCGTGGAGATACCATGTCCCGTACTGGCCTTTACCCATCAGACGTCCGTAAAGCACGGGATTCACTGCTTGCACAGGGGCGACATCCTTCCGTTGACGCCGTTCGTGTCGCGCTTGGCAACACGGGCTCGAAGACCACGATCCACAAGTACTTAAAGGAGTTCGAGGCGAAGGAGGGCGTCGTTAACGGACGTAGCGTGGCTGTCAGCGATGCGCTGCAGGATCTGGTCGCGCGCTTGGCGGCGCGATTACACGAGGAAGCGGATCTGCGCGCGGACGCCGCCCTCGTCGACAGCACAGAAGAAGCACGGCGCCAAGCGCAAAACGCCCAAAAGCTTCAGCAAGATCTGGAGGCGGCCCGCAGATGCGAGCGCGACTTGACAGAATCGCTGGCAACCGAAAGGGACATGCACGAGGAAACGAAGGCGGCGCTGCAGCGGGAAACCATCCTGCGCCACACGGCCGAGCAGCAGGCGGCCGGTCTCAAGGACAGGCTCATCGAAAATGAGCAGCACCGCGCCTCGCTCGAGGACAAACACGCCCACGCCCGCTCAGCCCTCGAACACTATCGCCAGTCGGCCAAGGAACAGCGCGACCAAGAACAGCGACGCCATGAGCAGCAGCTTCAGCAGGTGCAGGCGGAACTGCGGCTGCAACAGCAGGCGTTGGTGGCCAAGCAGGAGGAGGGGGGGGCGACTTAATCAGGACGCCACCCGCTTGGTCGTGGAACTGTCGCATGTCAAGCAGTCGTTGTACGAACAAGTAACGCTCGTGCGCAAGCAGGTACAGACAATCGAACGGCTTCAATCGCTGCAAGTGCAGGTGCCCGATCTCGAACGGCAACTCGTAGGCAAAATGGTCGAGATCGATATACTGTCGCAGGATCTGGCTGCTACCAAGGAACAAATAACGCCAACTGCAGAGCGAGTTCGGGAACTCGAAGTTGCGCTGACCCAGGCCGAGGCTCGCGAACAAGCACGGCAAGGGATCGACGACCAAATGCGCTCCTACCTCGAATTCATGAAACGGGGCCTTGAAGGCGAGAAGCCTGGCGCATAAGACGTCGCGTATGTTGGCGCGAAACGGGGTTTCTAACGAGTGCTTGCTCGTTTCGTGTAAACTTCGGGATCACAAGGAATAGAACATGAGCATATTCACCATCGGCTACGAAGGCCTAAACATCGACAATTTCCTTGCATTGCTCAGATCGGGCTGCGTGGAAACGGTCGTCGACATCCGAGAACTTCCTCTGTCGCGCAAGCGCGGCTTCTCAAAGAATGGGCTGCGTGACATGTTGAACGCCCACGGTTTCGCGTATCGGCACATGTCCGAACTCGGATGTCCGAAACCGATACGCGACCAGTACCGCCAAGATGGAGACTGGCAACGCTACAAGAAGGATTTCAAGCGCTATCTGTCCCTTAAGAATGATGTGATCGCCGACCTTTCGGAAATGGCCGGAAGCTCCAACTGCGCGCTGCTTTGCTTCGAGGCGAACTACCGCATGTGCCATCGCTCCATGGTCGCCGACGCGGTTCACCTGGCATACGGCATCGAAGTCGCGCATCTCCAAGCAGGCACGGTCAAAACAGCGACGACTGCGAATCGTCCTGAGGCACTCGCTTAGGCGGGTAGATCAGGCTGATGATGAGCCACTGGTGTGGGAATCGATGCATGTTTCCCATCATGAAGATCAAGTCCTTCTCCGCGAAATCGAGTTCAAGTTTTGCACGGAAGGGCACCTCCCAGCCCGCACCGTAATTTGTCCGGCACGTGCGGAAGAACATGCCGACTTCCCAATCGACGATCTTGTGTTTACGGACCTCCTCGCCCGCGGGCGTCTCGCAAACGTAATGGTAATAAAAGTCGAAAGGCAACTTTTCGAGCCGTTTCAGGTGTTTCCGCTCTTCGTCCCGTGAAAAGAGGTTGCCCTGGCTTTGCTCTTGAAGTAGTTTGGCCATCTCTTCCTCTGTCCAATCGGGCTCGCTGACCGACACAATTTCCAGTCGAACTAGTCGCTTGGGCCTCAATATCGCGAGGCTCATGCCCCGACCCGAGCGCTCGCCGTCCATCAGCTCGAAGCTGTCGTATAAGGGCAACTTTTCCCACCACAAACGGCGTGTGCACCATTTCTCTTTCGTCGGAATTCTCTCACGCACCTGAATCGTGTCCACGTAAATCTTATGGCTCTCAGGGCGATGATCGGCCGACGACTTTTCGACTCGGACGTCAATCCACTGCCATTTCTGAAACTGTTGATCGCCAGAAATCATACGAAATGGGACCGGATACAGCCGCCTTGCCTCACCCCGGTCATTGATTCCAGCGACACACGATGTCTCCGCATGTTTGGCGCTAGGCGAGGGATAGGTTTTCGCCAAAATCAAAATGCGCTCAACTCTGGTCGTCATTGATGGGAACCTTCCAATATCTATTGGGGGGAACTTCTTGCCTAATGCACATATTAACGGCAAATTCCGATAGAATATAAAAAATAATCCACATCGTTTACTCAAAGATGACCTAAGATTTTTGCCGTTTTAGTGATTTTTTTGGTTTCGCAATGTTGCTGTATGGCATTTCAGGGATGTGTTTTAAAAGATCGACATAGATTATTTTTTCATGTTACGTCCGCAAATTAACTCTTTATCGCTCGACAACCAACGTCCCTATGTATCTACAAACACTGGAAATCAAGAATTTTCGAAAAATTAGTGCGCTTACCATGTCATTCTCTTCTGGACTAAATATCCTACTAGGAGAGAACAATATTGGGAAGACCACCATTGTTGACGCATTGCGCACATTATTGAGCGGCCCCGATGAGCTTTACACGCGCTTGGGACTAGAAGATGTCAATGATCAAACGCTCCAGCGGATCACCTTCCGTTTTGTTTTCAAGGGCCTCGATATCGACCAAGCAGCCCTATTCATGGGCGCAACCGTGTTGGACGCAGACGGGAGTTTTTCGGCCGAATTTCTCGCAGAATTTGATGCTCCAGATCGGTTAGGCCGTCTCAAAGCGCGACGATACTGTGGCGCGAGAAATACGACCGCCATGACCGCGGAAATGGCTGAGCAACTGCGTAGCGTCTATTTGCCGCCGCTGCGGGACGCATCACGGGGCCTGAAACCCGGTGCTCGGAGCCTATTGGCCCGATTGCTGCAAAGTGTTTCTTCAGCGGAGGGGCTGCAGCAGTGCAACCAAATCCTTGCTCAAGTTGATCAACAACTGGGAGCCTCGCAACCAATCTTAGCTACGAAGGCTGCCATATCCCAGCGGTACAATGGCATGCTTGGCGACGTTCTGACCCAGCAACTTGACCTCAATTTAAGCCCTCAGGACATCGGGAAAATTGCGGCACGCTTGGCGATTCTCGCTGACGGATTCGATATCGAGCGAAATGGACTTGGCTACAATAATCTGATTTACATGGCCGCGGTCCTCGGAGAATTGTCTTTAGCGGAAGAGGCCGTATATCGTTCCTTAATTATTGAGGAACCCGAAGCACATTTGCACCCCCAACTACAATCAATTTTGCTGTCGTACTTTCAGCAAGAGGTTGCGCATGGGGGACAGCAAGTGCAGTTGTTCGTAACGACACATAGCCCACATTTTGCTGCTTTGGCAAACTTAGACGACTTAATTAAATTAAGCGAGCATCACCGTGTTCTGACGGCGTTCTCGGTGAGAAATGCAAATCTTGTCGCGCGTCAAAAGAAAAAACTTGAGCGCTATCTGGACATCACCCGTGCCGACCTCTTCTTCGCTAGGGCGGTAATCATGGTTGAGGGTGCCGCAGAACGAGCGCTCGTGCCCGCTATGGCCGCTCATCTGAATGTCAGCTTGCGGCATCTGGGAGTCACCGTGGTCAGCGCGGAAGGTTTGAATTTTGATTGCTTTCTGCCATTGTTTGGACAGAACGCGATGCCTGTAAAGGTGGCCACCATTACAGATCGAGATCCTAACGCAATTCCTTTTCCGGCGTTTGGCGTACATGGTGATATTTCCAATGCTGCTTTGGCAATTATCGCCATGGATGAGACTTTCAGGAAGGCGTTTATCGGCGCGAAGACGCTTGAATATGACATAGCTCTGCAGGGGCCTATTAATCGCTCACTAATGCTTGCGGCATTGGCAGAAATTCATCCTGTTATTGCCCGAGATCTCGCGGCCGCTGTTGGTCTTCAATTGGATAACACGGAAGCGGCCCGATGTCTTTTTCAAGGCATGTTCGAGCGCCCCGTAGGAAGCAAAAATGTTTCAAAGGCAGCATTCGCTCAAGAGCTAGCGGAAAAGCTAAGAGAGAATCCCGCCGGCTTTGTGGTTCCCGAACATATCCACGCGGCCTTTTCTTGGATCCGGGTTCCGGCGCCGCCTCGTGCATTAGTGGCCTTGCCTCCTCCAGCACTAGCCGTGTAAGGATTTTAATGTCTATCGAAGATCAAAATACTGTAATAACCGCGCCGCTGATCAGTATGTCGATCATTGCCGGCGCCGGAAGTGGCAAGACCAAAACGGCGATCGCCAGAGTTCTTGCAATTGTCAATCGCCTTCCTCGGTTAAAAAGAGTGGCACTACTTTCCTTTTCGAATATTGCAGTAAATACTTTTCGTGAAGGACTTATTAAGGCGGGCGGAGACGTTGCGCGAGTGAACGTGTCCACATTCGATTCTTTTTTTGCACAACACATCGTAATCCCTTACGCCTGGAATTTCATGGCCTGCCCAGAGAAGCCATTCCTCGTTTTCGGTTATGAGCCTTTTTTGAACTCGTTTACTATTTTCCATGAGAATCGACATTACAACATAAGTGATTTAAAAATCCGCTACACTGCCGCAGGCTATCAAGCGATCCTTGGGCAAAACCAAATAGTGCCCTGGCCGGTCGCGCAGACGGCGATTGCAAATTTGGGAAGAACAGGGGCTTACACCTATGAAACGGCACGCTATTGGACTCACTTGGTCTTGAGCAATTGGCCCTATCTTGCCCAACTTATCGTTACACGGTATCCCCATATTATTGTTGACGAAGCCCAAGATATCGGGGCTTTGGACTGGGCAGTTCTTCAAATCTTAAAAGATTATGGATTGCAACTATCGCTGATTGGCGATCCTGCGCAGGCGATTTTCGGATTTAATGGCGCTGATGGGGGACATCTTCAGCGATACGTTGCCACCGATGGGATTGCCCATTATTCACTATCTACTAACTTCAGATCGGTGCCTTCGATTGTCCGATGCGCAAATCAGCTCACGGGCCGGACGGACGTCGCAAATAGAGCAGCACTTCACAGCAATTCCGGAGCGTTCATCGTTCCCTATGTTCCGGAAAACCCGAGATTGATTCTCGATCGTTTCCAGCAAGTGACGAATGATTTGGGCTATCCACTAAACGAAAGCGCAGTGATCTGTCGGGCTAATGCGTTGGTGGAGCAGCTTAGAGGCGGCTCCGCAAGCCGAGGGACAGGCCTGGTGAAAAATTTGGTGAAAGCGGTGGATAAAAGAATTTCCAACGAGTACGACCGCGCATTTTCCGAATGTGTCGGGGTCGTCGCTGCTTTAATCGAACCACCGAATCCAAGATTCCGGGCACTGCTGGACGACTCGCAAGAACCATGGGCACTTGAAGTGAAGGCAAAAATCTGGCGCTTTGTATGTGATCACGAGAATGGCCTGCCCCGCAGCGAACTTAGCGCGCGCGATGTGTGGTTACCACGATTGTTAATCAATCTGCGTGCACTGCTTCTCAATCTTGCGGGCCATGGGATGACTTTCGCTGAAATAGGGCGAAGAATTACTGCTAGGGATCTTGATGCTGATCCCCTGGTACGTCCCAGGCATTACGTGAGGGTCGATACCGTACACCAGGTAAAGGGGGAAAGTATCGGTTCGGTTCTGTATATCGCGACTGAGAGACATGCACAAGAACTATTCGGAGGAGTCGGCACGGAAAACGGGCGTATCGGCTACGTCGCGCTGACTAGGGCGAGGGATATATTTTGGTTGGCCGTTCCTGAGAATGTATATGAGCGACTTGCTGAGCGCGCAGCCACTGTTGGCATAATGAGATTGCCGATATAGCTCGGAACGATAGTTTCAAACGCCTGCCTGAATTGTTTGCGTACTGTAAGCTCACTCCCGAACTCCGGGGTGCGACATAGCGGGCAGGGCGGTAATGGGTTTAAGTGATCGCTATCCCGGTGCACATCTTTTGGACGGATCCACAAGTGAAGGCTACACCGTACATGGGCTTGCATCATCCCCCGTGAGCGATGTTCCAGGCTTACGGAATATCAATCCGAACTTGCCATATTGTGGCTGTTGGGGCTAGATTTCGATAGCCTGAAGCCGATTCGTGTTCAGACCTGGTACTGATGACAGCGGCGACCTGCACGGGGGAGTATCACTTGAAGTTTGCTTCAAAGGACTATTGTGAGAGCCAGAATCTATCTTATTGACGATGTATTAGTCGCGGAGTGCGAAGGCGGCCTTCATTTATCGCACGCTGACGCCACTGAGCTAGCTGATCTTCTTTGGGCAAATGATGTGACGTCTGAAGAAGTATCCATGGTCGACTAGCATGAAGACGCAGAACGTGCTCCTCTGTCCGGGCACAAGATGGCGATCTACCAGCGTCTACGCCTGCATGGACACTCATTGGAGTGAGTGCCACTCAAGCCGCGTGCTTGCCTAGCCCATCAGCAATAAGATGGATGTCTAGTCTTGTGTGAGCACTTTGGAGGCTGCATGGAATTTTCGAACCGAGGCAACAAAAGGGGAGTTCTGGCGCAAAGCAGCTGCGCGAGACGACCGCTCTTCCAAAATGGAAGCCGCGTCAATAGGGCGCTTGAGAAGTTCTCGCCAAGCAGAAATATAGTCTCTGCTACAGAGCAAACTCTTTTCCCAACTTTCTATCTGGAGGTTAGCTAAAAAGATAATTTCGTTCACAATTGCAGCCGGTGCAGTGCGAAGGGCCAATGCAACTGGCACATGCTTTGCGAGACGACGTTCATCAATGTCCAAGAATGGGCCGTTATTGTATTGAATTTTTGAATTGCTTGCCATAATGCCATCTCAGACCGCTATGATTATAGCTAATAACCTGCCGATTCCTTCAGCATAGCACATAGTTTGCTTAAAAATGATGCACCATCTCGACAAAAATGAGAGGTAACGAAATTGTGCTGGATCACTGTACTAAACCTCCAGCCCTGGGCAGATATGCTTGCGAGAGAGTCTCGCGAGTGGGCGGAAACCATGCAGGCATGGCCCCGGACAGCTACAATGTTAATGAAAATTCCAGAGAACTGGTTGCGCGATGCAGAGCTAGCTGACCTATCTGCGCAAAAAGAGGCTTTACGGTGATAGAAATTAAAAGGTAGCAGAAACGCCGGTTCGCCTACGGAGATCGCCGCAGGGTTTCGCCGGAGAACTTTGGACCTGATCTAGCTGATAGGTTAGAACGTCTTTTGAGCAGCTTGGTTAGATATTTAGGTCAATCGGCATGTCACCCCAACCTCGAAAACTTTTTCAGCAACGTCAAGAGCTCGTTAAACGCTACGTTAGCCTGGCAGTGTACCGCTGGATGAAACCCAAGACGCGAGCGCTTGCAAGATGTCTTAGTCGCCCTAGACTTCAATGGTCGGAAAAAAGGAGACGGCTGGCACTCGTATTTGCGCTAGAGACACTTGCGCTTGAGACCGCCAGGGCACGACGACTTGGATTCGAAGCAAACACCGTTGTTCTAAATCTTGGACTCTTCTTTTTAACTGCCGAAAGGGATATACAAGCGGTGAAAATAGATGCTTTGACTCATCCTGATGCTTGGGCACGGGGTCTCGCGGCGAGAGTCATGCTTCTGACCATTCACGAGTTGGACATTGATAAGGTTGCAGGAAATAAATTGCGAAAGTCACTTGATGATTGTGAAATTCCAGATGAACTTCGACACGACGTAACAGAAGCAATGCGCACCATTCGGAAAGCCCAAACAAAGGCGCAGCAACAGTTTGCCTATCTTAGAAACTCGACCATTGCGCATCGCGATGCCGATGCCTTGCGACAATATCGTGATATCACCAATATCGATGAGTTGGAGGTTACAAGAGTCGCGGTCGACTTTTACGCTGGAACAAGCAAATTCCTTGAAATGATTCCGAGACTGCTTTCCCATATGGCCACTTGGCAAGGCATGATCAGCCAACTAGCCGCGCAAAATGCACGGAAGGGGGTTTGAGGTGTACTGTCAATAGCGGACACTCTTGTTTCAAGCCGCCTGTGGTTGTTTGCTGAATTTTTCAGCAAACAACGCGGGCGGAACATTGCCGAGGCGCGAGTGGCGCCGCTGGCG
>NZ_JBNYXM010000016.1:0-153165 GCF_051380665.1 Janthinobacterium lyxosi | reverse complement strand
CGAGACCGGAAGTCTTTGCCGTAACCGAGGTGCTTGCAGACCGACAGGCGACACGACGCACGAAACCAAGCTCGCTGGGGCAACCCAGTAGTCAGGAAACGCCGGATACGTGATCCGACGTCCGGTGTTGTGGGAGGACGGCGGGGGCAACCCCGCCTCCTACCCGATCCTGCTTTTTCTTAAATTACCACCAGATCTAGCGCGCGCATGAAATTGGCTGCCTGCGCATGCGTGATGACGGCGCCCTTCAGCAGCGCCGCTTCGCTCAATTTAAAACCGTCGATATCGGCGCCGCGCAAGTCCGCGCCCTGGAACTTCGCCAGTTTGATGGTGGCATTGCGCAAGCTGCCGCCTTCGAAGACGGCGTCGCGGAAGTCGCAGCCGGCCAGGTAGGCGTCGGAAAAATCCAGCTGTTTTAATATCGCCTTGCGGAACGAGAAGCCGCGCAGGTCGGCGCCCACCAACAGGCTGTCTTCGAAGGTGAGGCCCAGGTGCGCCACTTCCTCGAAAGACGCGCCCGTCAGCTTGCAGCCCCGGTAGGTAACCGAGGCCAGCTTGGCGCGCCGCCATTTCGTGTTGTTCAGGTCGCAGCCTTCGAACGTGGCGTCGACGGCGTCCACGGATTCGAAATCGGCGCTGCCGGCTCGGCAGCGGCGCCAGGTGCTGCGCGCCAGCTTGCTGGCGAACAAGCTGGTTTCGGCAAAGGTGCAGCGCTCGAAGGTGCAGCCCTGCAAATCGAGGCGCGACAAGTCTTCGCCGTCGAAGGCGCAATCGATGAAGTGGTGCACTGGCAGGGCCAGCTGCTGCTCCATGCCGGCGCGGTCCAGGGTCATGCCGGTTACGGCGGTGTCGTGTGTTGCCATCCGTCTAATTCCTAAAGTGAAGCCGGGGAGGGATGGCGCGGCGGAAAGATGCACGAACCAGAACACCTCCCCGGCTGGTGTAACAGCCAAAGGTCAGCGCCGTGGGTCCGTGTGGGCGGGAGCATGCCGGACGGTGCCGGGCACTTACCGGGTTACCAACCGGTGCGCTCATTTTCGATCAGCCTGCATTGTAACGGCTCTACAGCACCCTTGCCAGTGGTGGATAAACCCGGTTAGTATCGTTGCAGGCGCACTCATTGTGCCTACGTCGCTCGGACGGATCCGGGCGCTTACGTAAAGAGATACCATGACCGACAGCCAAGCTCCGCGCAGCTTTTCGCGCATCAATCGCCTTCCCCCCTACGTTTTCAATATCACCGCCGAGCTCAAGATGGCCGCGCGCCGCCGTGGCGAGGACATCATCGACATGTCGATGGGCAATCCCGATGGCGCCACGCCGGCCCATATCGTGGACAAGCTGGTCGAGACGGTGAAACGCCCCGACACGCACGGCTATTCCGCGTCAAAAGGTATTCCGCGGCTGCGCCGCGCGATTGCACACTGGTACAAGAAGCGTTACGAAGTCGATATCGACCCGGACAGCGAAGCCATCGTCACCATCGGTTCGAAAGAGGGCCTGGCGCATTTGATGCTGGCGACACTCGACCGTGGCGACACGGTACTGGTGCCCAACCCCAGCTACCCCATCCACATCTGGGGCGCCGTGATCGCCGGCGCCGATATCCGTTCCGTGCGCATGGGGCCGGGCGTGGATTTCTTTGCCGAGCTGGAACGTGCCATCCGCGAAAGCTACCCGAAACCAAAGATGATGGTGCTGGGTTTTCCGTCCAACCCCACCGCGCAGTGCGTGGAGCTGGAATTCTTTGAAAGAGTCGTGGCGCTGGCGAAGCAGCACAATATTTTGGTGGTGCATGATCTGGCGTATGCCGACATCACCTTCGATGGCTGGAAAGCGCCTTCGATCATGCAAGTGCCCGGTGCGCGCGACGTGGCCGTCGAGTTTTTCACCATGTCGAAAAGCTACAATATGGCAGGCTGGCGCATCGGCTTCATGGTGGGCAATGCGGAACTGGTGGCGGCCCTGGCGCGTATCAAGAGTTACCACGACTACGGCAGTTTTACGCCCGTGCAAGTGGCGGCCATCGCGGCGCTGGAAGGCGACCAAAGCTGCGTGACGGAGATTTGCGCTCAGTACCAGCGCCGCCGCGACGTGCTGGTGAAAGGTTTGCATGAAGTGGGCTGGATGGTGGAAAAACCGAAGGCCTCGATGTATATCTGGGCGCATATCCCGGAAGCGTATCGCCACCTGGGTTCGCTGGAGTTTGCCAAGCTGCTGTTGCAAAAAGCCAAGGTGAGCGTCTCGCCCGGCATCGGTTTTGGCGAATACGGCGATGAATACGTGCGCTTCGCCCTGATCGAAAACGAAGCCAGGGTGCGGCAAGCATTACGCGGCATCAAGAATATGTTGCGTTCTGGCGACGGGAAAGCGGAGGCGGCAGTATAAATAGTTGCCACATGGAATGATCTGTTGCCCCTAATATCACTGCCGCGTATTTCTGACATCACGAATATAAAGTGGTTTTATATGCTGCAACGCGGCATCATTCATTTGTCTCCTCTATCTCCTCCAAGGAAATAGATTCAGCCCGCTCCCGCAGCGGGCTTTTTTTGCCCGTCGTTTTGGCTCTGGATTCCGGCCGGCACGCTCGGCGAACGAGGCGGTCGAGTTCGCGCAGAACGGCAGGTGTATGCGTTCGAGCATGCATTCACATGAATATTAATAATGGATGTATGAAGTTTTACCATTATTTTTCATGGATGGAAGCCTCTATGATGACTCCATACTTCACTAGGAGGCATTACCACCATGACCGTCACGACACACAATTTGGGCTACCCGCGCATCGGCGCCAAACGCGAACTGAAATTCGCCCTGGAAGATTACTGGAAGGGCCAAAGCAGCCCGGACGCGCTGGAAGGCCACGGCGCCGAATTGCGCCAGCGCCACTGGCAAGACCAGAATGCGCTGGACCTGGCGCCCGTCGGCGACTTTTCCTTTTATGACCAGGTGCTGGACCTGAGCTTTACGCTTGGCAATTTGCCACAGCGCGTGCGCGGCTTGAGCGGCGCGGCGCTCGATAACTATTTCCGCGTGGCCCGTGGCCGCTCGGCCAGTGACAGCGATTGTAGCTGCGTGCATGCCGGTGAAATGACGAAATGGTTCGACACGAATTATCATTACATCGTGCCGGAATTTGCTGCCGACATGCAATTCAAACTCGACAGCAGCCGCCTGTTGCAGCAACTGGCGCAAGCCTGCCAGTTGGGTGTGAAAGCCAAACCCGTGCTGATCGGTCCTGTCACTTACTTGTGGCTGGGCAAGGCCAAGGACGATTCCGACAAGCTGGCGCTGCTGCAAGGCTTGCTGCCTGTCTATGTGCAATTGCTGCAGGAATTGGCCGCGCAAGGCGTTGAGTGGGTGCAGATCGATGAGCCGATTCTCGTCACGGAACTCGACAGCACCTGGCAGCAGGCGCTGCTCACCGCCTACGCTGCCTTGAGCAAAGTCAAGGACGTCAAATTGCTGCTGGCCACGTATTTCGGTAAGCTGCAAGGCAACCTGGCGCTGGCGTGCAAGCTGCCTGTGCAAGGCTTGCACCTCGACGCCGTGCATGCCCGCGATGAGGTGGGGCACGTCATCGCGCGATTGCCCGCCACCAGCGTCTTGTCGCTGGGCGTGGTGAATGGCCGCAATATCTGGAAGACGGACTTGAATGACGTGCTGGCATGGCTGGAACCCGTGCACGCCAGCCTGCAGTCGCGCCTGTGGATCGCGCCGTCGTGTTCCTTGTTGCACGTGCCTGTCGACCTGAACAGCGAACAAAAGCTCGATGCCGATATCTGTTCCTGGCTGGCCTTTGCCCGTCAAAAGCTCGATGAAGTGCACACCATCGCCGGCGCCCTGAACCATGGCCGCGCCTCCGTGCAAGCGGCGCTCGATGCCAACCATGTCGCCGTGCAAGCGCGCCGCCAGTCGCCGCGCGTGCACAATCCGGAAGTGAAAGCAGCCGTGGCGCGCATCGATGCGGCTTTGGGCCAGCGCGCCAGCGGCTATGCCGAGCGTGCCGCCAAGCAAGCTGCGCTGCTGCAACTGCCGCTGTATCCGACGACAACCATCGGTTCCTTCCCGCAGACGGCGCAAATCCGCCAGGCCCGCAGCCAGTTCCGCAGCGGCCAGCTGGACGAAACCAGCTATAAAAAGCTGATGCAGGCGGAAATCGCCCATTGCGTGAAAGAACAGGAAACCCTGGGCCTGGACGTGTTCGTGCACGGCGAAGCGGAACGCAATGACATGGTGGAATATTTCGGCGAGCAACTCGACGGCTATGCCTTCAGCCAGTTCGGCTGGGTGCAATCGTACGGTTCGCGCTGCGTGAAGCCGCCTATTTTGTTCGGCGACATCAGCCGCCCCCGTGCCATGGCGGTCGAGTGGAGCACCTACGCCCAGTCGCTGACGGACAAGCCGATGAAAGGCATGCTGACGGGGCCCGTCACCATCCTGAACTGGTCCTTCGTGCGCGACGACCAGCCCCGTTCCGTGTCGTGCTACCAGCTGGCGCTGGCCATGCGCGCCGAAGTGCAGGACCTGGAGCAGGCTGGCATCCGCGTGATCCAGATCGACGAGGCGGCGCTGCGTGAAGGCTTGCCACTGCGCAAGTCGCAATGGGCCGAATACCTGCGCTGGGCCGTCGAATCGTTCCGCATCACGGCCAATGGCGTGGCTGACGAAACGCAAATCCACACGCACATGTGCTATTCGGCATTCAACGACATCATCGCGCAGATCGCCGACATGGATGCGGACGTCATCACGATTGAAACCTCGCGTTCCGACATGGAATTGCTCGACGCCTTCGATGATTTTAACTATCCGAATGAAATCGGCCCTGGCGTCTACGATATCCACTCGCCCAACATTCCGAGTCAGGAACAGATGGTCAAACTGATGCGCAAGGCGGCCGAGCGCATTCCCGCGCAGCGCCTGTGGGTCAACCCCGATTGCGGCCTGAAGACGCGCGGCTGGAAAGAAGTCATTGCTGCGCTGGCCAATATGGTGGCGGCAGCAAAAACCTTGCGCGGCGACAACGCAGCCTGAGGCTGGCAGGGGCAGGGGAGGCCGCTATGGCTGAGATATAGAACAATCGTATTTCTGTCATCACAACATGCAATTGGATAATGATGCTGCGATGCGGCATCATTCATTCGTCTCCTCTACTTCCTCCAAGGAAATAGATTCAGCCCGCTCCCGTAGCGGGCTTTTTTTTGGCCGTTAGCATAGGCTTATCGCTTAACATACCTTCACGTAGTCCTACCCTCAAGAAGGAAACCAGCTGATGATTCCACTGTTTCGCGCCGCCGGGATGCTCGCGTTGATGGTGCTCGGCGCCTGCTCGGCGGAAAAGCACCCACTCGACCGCCATCTGGCCCAATTGCGTCCGGTCACAGTCGCAGCGTTGCCTGATATAGGGTGGCCGGCCGGCACGGCGCTGTGCCCGCTGGGTCTTTATCAGAGCGAGCTGAGTGACCCGGCGCCTCATGCCGATCGCGTTAACGCGTTCCTGAAGCAAAAGCAATTTCTGGGTGATGAAGGCCGCTGGTCGCTCATCGTCGTGAAGCCGCTGCCAGCGGGAGACGCTGGTATCGAGCAATTGTTTTTCAAGCGTGCAGACTATGACGTGATCAATGATCCGCAACTCATCGCGCGAGATGCGGAGACCGTGCCACCGGGATTTGCGCTGCAGACTTGCGTAACCGTAGAGCAAGCCCGCGTGCTGGTGACGCGCGAACAAAGATCGCATCGAAAACTCATCATTTTTGGAACGTCTTAGGTCAGATATTGATAAAGCATATTTCTATCATCACAACATGCAATTGGATTGTTATGCTGCAACGCGGCATCATTGCACCTGTCTCCTCTACTTCCTCACAGGAATTAGATTCAGCCCGCTCCCGTAGCGGGCTTTTTTTTGCCCGTTTTTGCCGCATAAACCTGCGCACGCTTGCTTGTCATCATCGCCATCGTGTTGCTTTTGTGCATGCTAAACTGGGCCTTCTCCAGATCAAGGTTGCCTTATGCTTCAATTATTTCGCCACACGCTGGAGTCCACGCCCATCCTGGCCCTGTTTCTCGTCATCGGCGCCGGATATGCGCTGGGGCGCATCAGCGTGTTCGGCTTTTCGCTGGGTGTAGGCGGCGTGCTGTTCGCGGGGCTGGCGCTGGGCGCCTTCGCCCCCGGAGCCGTGCCGCCGCCGATGGTCGGCTCCATCGGTCTGCTGTTGTTTCTGTATGGCATAGGCGTGCAGTATGGCGTGCAGTTTTTCGCCGGCTTGCGCGGCGCGGGGCAGAAACACAACCTGATCGCCTTTGCCGCTGTCATGGGCGGCTTGGCCGTGTCTGTATGGGGCGGGCAATGGATCGATA
The DNA here is from genome assembly GCF_051380665.1 of Janthinobacterium lyxosi. Lineage (NCBI taxonomy): Bacteria > Pseudomonadati > Pseudomonadota > Betaproteobacteria > Burkholderiales > Oxalobacteraceae > Janthinobacterium > Janthinobacterium lyxosi. The sequence goes on along the minus strand of NZ_JBNYXM010000016.1, from coordinate 146,799 downwards.
TTTCCCTGCGCATGGCCAGCGGCGTGTTTGCCGGCGCCATGACCAGCACGGCGGCCCTGCAGGCGGCGCTGGAAGCGTCGCACGGCAATGGCGACGCGGCCGTCGGCTATGCCGTCGCGTATCCGTTCGGCGTCGTCGGCCCCATGCTGGGCCTGTACCTGGCCGGGCGCATATTAAAACCCGTGCTGACGCCGCCCCCCGCGCCTATCGTCGTTTCCGAAATTACCATCGATGAAGCGAAATTGGCGGGCGCGACCCTGTCCGAACTGGCCGATGGCCCGCTGGCGGGCGTGCAAGTGATCGGCGTGCGCCAGGGCCACCAGAACCGCTTGCCGGACCCTGGCCTGGTGCTCGGCGTGGGCGACGCCTTGATGGTGTCGGGCACGGTGGCGGGCGTGGAAGCGGCGCGCACGGCGCTGGGCCACCTGGACCCGGGCCGCTTGATGAAGGATCGCAGTGCGTTCGACGGCACGGAAGTGTTCGTGTCGGACGCGGAAATCGTCGGCGTGCCCCTGAGCGAGCTGAACCTGGCGAAAGACTTCCCCCTGCAGATCGCGTTCATACGCCGCGGCGACGCCATGATTTTGCCCCATCCGTTTCTTACCCTGGAGTTTGGTGACCGTGTGATGGCCATTGCGCCAGCGAAACACGCGGCCGACGTGCGCAAGCTGTTCGGCAATTCCATCACGGCCACGGCCGAGTTCAGCTATGTCTCGCTGGGCATGGGCATGGTGCTGGGCGTGCTGCTGGGACTGGTGCCTATCCCCTTGCCGTGGATAGGCTCGTTCAGCCTGGGCCTGGCGGGCGGCCCGCTGGTGATGGCGCTGATCCTGGGGCGTCTGGGCCGCGTGGGCAAGATCAGCTGGCGCTTGCCCTTGTCGGCCAACCTGGTCATGCGCAACTATGGCTTGACGATTTTCCTCGCCTCCGTCGGCATGGCATCCGGCTTGCCCTTCGTGCAGCAAGTGGGCGCCGATGGCTTGCCCATGCTGGCGCTTGGCGCCGTGACGGTGCTGGTGGTGGTGGCGCTCGTCGTGATCCTGGGCAAAGTCTTCCTGCGCCTGCCGTTTCCCGAATTGCTGGGCATTGCGGCCGGCGCCACGGGCAACCCGGCCGTACTGGTGTTCGCCAACCGCCTGGCCAAGTCGGATCGTCCTAACCTGGGCTACGCCATGATTTTCCCCAGCATGACCATCGTCAAAATCGTTGCCGTGCAGGTGCTGCTGCATTTGTACGGCTGATTGCGGCAAGGAGCGTTTCAAGACAGACGCCGTGTGAGGTCGCCCAGCAACCATCGCCCTGCAGGTCCGAGCGCGCGGCCACGCTGGTGCGCCGCATAAATCGTCAGCCCCTCGCGGGGTGTTGGATCATGCTCGATATGAATGGCAACCAGGCTCCCAGCTGCGATGAAGGGCAGTACGAGATGGTCTGGCATGCGGCACCAACCGAAACCGCCGAGCAGGAAGTCCAGGCGCCGGCCGAGATCCGCGAAGCGCCAAAGTTTCCCACTTGCAATCCCAAAGTTTTCACTGCCGGGATTGACGGGGTCTGACAGCACCAGCTGGACATGCGGCTCCAGATCGGTCTGCGTCGCCGGACGTCCTAACGCAGCAAGTGGATGCCCTGGCGCCACCACAGCCTGCATGCCGACACGCAGCAGTGGATAGGCGGCAATGTCGTCTGGAATAGACGGCAGCAGCAAGCAGATCCCGATGGCGGCCGGGTCATTTCTCAGGCGCCGCAGCGAACCGCCCAGGCCTTCTGTTGAAAAGCTGACGGGCAGATTGGGAAACGTCCGGCTTAGTGCGGACAGGCTTTCGATCAAGGGCGCCGTCGGCACCAGAGGATCGATCGCAATGACAAGCTCCGGTTCCAGGCCCGAGCGCGTACCCATTGCCACTCCCTCGAAGCGGGCAGCGCTTGCCAAGACCAGTCGCGCCTGCTCAACGAGTACCCTGCCAGTCTCGGTCAGGCTCGGGCGGTGGCCACTGCGGTCAAACAGCAGCACACCTTGCACATCCTCCAGCGTCGCAATGGCCTGGCTGATGGCCGATTGCACGCGACCAAGTTTTCGACCTGCGGCAGAAAAGCTTCCCGTATCGGCGATCGTCACCAGAACCCGTAACTGATCGAGCGTCAGACTTCCAATCAAAATAGTTACTCCATGGTGTACTCCATCACAATTATCGATGGATAGCATCACATTTTAATCTCTATTAGAAATATATTCGCGGCGATATATTGTAGGCACATAAGCAGCCTGATCGACAAGCTTGCTTCAGGCACTTCCCGCGGTGCATTTTTAAGGATGATGATATGACTAAGCTATTGGTAATCGAGACCAGCCCTCGTGGCAAACACTCCGTGTCGCGCAGCATGACGCGTCGTTTCGTGCTGGACTGGCGTGCCGCGCACCCGGATGGCGAAGTGATCGAACGCGACCTCATGGATGCCGGACTTCAGTTTGTCAACGCTGCCTGGTTGCAAGCCTACTTCACCCCTGCGCAACAGCATTCTCCCGAGATGGCGAACGAGTTACGGCTCTCGGACGAACTCGTTGCGGAATTGCTGGCCGCCGATCACATTGTCATTGCAACGCCGGTCTATAACTATAATGTTCCGGCAGTGCTCAAGGCATGGATCGACCATGTCGTTCGCAAGGGATTGACGCTGGGCTTCGATGGACGCGGCCTGGTGACTGGCAAGAAGGCAAGCGTACTGATCGCATCGGGTGGCGTCTATACCGAGGGGTCGCCCATCCAGCATCGCGACATCGCCACCCAATATCTGCGCCTCGTACTTGGCGTAATGGGTATCAGCGACGTGACCTTCGTTGCCGGTGGTGGGGCCAAAGCGGTCGATTTAGGCGAGGAAACCATGGAACGCTTTGTGGAGAAACTCGGCGCGGATCTCGGACGCGCCGCGAACGTTTGACGATCGACGCGGCAGCCAGCCAAGGGTGGGGAGGCTGTGCTTGTCAGCAAACGCGCTTGCCAGGTGTTGCGCTCAGGCGAAGGTTGCCGACGACGGCAGCGGGCCAATTCCGGCCAATTCCAGTTACCTCCACTTGCCGCGCCGGCCTTTGTAAAAGGCCTGGCGCTACTCTCATTCTGTTGTACAATCCTTGAGAACGGTCGTGCTTTTTTGTGCGCTGAGCTTCCTTGCGTGCAGTCATCACGGCAACCGATAAGAACAAGGAGACAGACATGGACCTGCATTACACGACCGAGGAGACGGCGTTCCGCGACACGGTGCGCGCCTTTCTCGACACTCATTTGCCGGCGGACTTGCAGCGCAAGGTGCGCCAGCATCTGCGCCTGGCCAAGGATGATTACGTGCGCTGGCACAAGATTGTCGCGCAGCAAGGCTGGGCCGCGCCGGCCTGGCCCGTCGAATACGGCGGCACGGGCTGGACGGCCGTGCAGCGCCATATCTGGGAAGATGAGTGCGCACGCGCCGCCACGCCGCCGATCCTGCCTTTCGGCATCAACATGGTGGCGCCCGTCATCATGGCCTTCGCCAATGCCGAGCAAAAAGCCTATTATCTGCCGCGCATCCTGAACTGCGACGACTGGTGGTGCCAGGGTTATTCGGAGCCGGGCGCCGGTTCCGACCTCGCTTCCCTGAAAACCACGGCCGAGCGCGACGGCGACCATTACATCGTGAATGGCCAGAAAACCTGGACCACCCTGGGCCAGCACGCGGACATGATCTTTTGCCTGGTGCGCACGGATAGCAAGGTGCGCAAGCAGGAAGGCATCAGTTTCTTGCTGATCGACATGAAAACGCCGGGCATCACCGTGCGTCCCATCATCATGCTCGATGAAGAACATGAAGTGAACGAAGTCTTTTTTGACAACGTGCGCGTGCCCGTCAGCAACCTGGTGGGCCAGGAAAACAAGGGTTGGACCTACGCCAAATACCTGCTGGGCCACGAGCGCACGGGCATCGCCGCCGTGGGCCGCTCGAAGCGCGAGCTGACTTTCCTCAAGCAGCTGGCCATGCAGCAGAGCAAGCGCGGCGCGCCGCTGCTGCACGATCCCGCCTTTGCGGCCAAGGTGGCCCACCTGGAAATCGAATTGATGGCGCTGGAAATGACGGTCTTGCGCGTCATCAGCGAAGAAGGCAAGGGGCCGGGACCGCAGGCCTCGATGCTGAAGGTGCGCGGCTCGGAGCTGCAGCAGCAGCTGACGGAACTGATGGTCGAAGCCATCGGCCCGCAAGCCTTGCCCTTCGACCCTGAATTCCTTGACGGCAGCGCGCCGCACAGCAGTGGCGGCGACGACCTGGCCGCGCCGCTGGCCGCGTATTACTTCAATTACCGCAAGACATCGATCTATGGCGGCTCGAATGAAATCCAGAAAAACATCATCACGCAGATGATCCTGGGCCTGTAAGCCAGAAGGAGACGACATGGACTTCCATTTTAATCAGGAACAGCAGCAATTTGCCGACGCGCTCAGGCGCTGGGTCGACAAGGATTACCGCTTCGAGACGCGCCAGAGCATCGTTCACTCGACCACGGGCGTCTCAAGCGCTGCCTGGGCCACCCTGGCCGAGCTGGGCATGACGGCCTTGCCGCTGCCGGCCGGCGCGGGCGGCTTCGACGGCACGGCCGTGGACATGCTGCTGGTGATGCAGGAACTGGGCCGTGGCCTGGTGGTCGAACCCTACCTGGCCACCATGCTGGGGGCGCGCTTTCTGACTCTGGCCGGCGGCCACGATGCCATGCTGGAACAGGTCGCCAGCGGCAGCCTGAAACTGGCTTGCGCGCTGGGCGAGCGTCAGTCGCGCCACGATATGCACGACATCGCCACGAGTGCCACGGCCAGCGGCGACGGTTTCGTGCTCGATGGCGAGAAAACCGTCGTCATCCATGGCGCGCAGGTGGGCGCGCTGATCGTCTCGGCGCGCAGCAGCGGCGGCCAGGATGACACGGATGGCATCTCGCTGTTCCTCGTACCGAGTGATGCGCCCGGCGTTTCCGTGCGCGACTACCGCACCATCGATGGCCAGCGCGCCGCCACCGTGACCCTCGTGCAAGTGGTGCTGGGGCACGACGCGCTGGTGGGCCAGGCGGGGCAGGGCTGGCCCGTGCTCGATGCTGCGCTCGACTATGGCGCTGCCTTGCTGTGCGCGGAAGCCGTGGGCGCCATGGACGCGATCTTTGCCGCCACCCTCGAGTACCTGAAGACGCGCCAGCAGTTCGGCGCGCCGATCGGCAAATTCCAGGCCTTGCAGCACCGCATGGCCGACATGTTCATTCACCTGGAGCAAGCCCGGTCGATGGCCATGCTGGCCGCCGCCAAGGTCGATAGCGCAGACGTGGCGGAGCGCCGCCGGACGGTGTCCGCCGCCAAGGCGCGGGTGGGACTGGCCGCCACCTTTGTCGGCCAGCAATCCGTGCAATTGCATGGCGGCATGGGCGTCACCGATGAATTGCCTGCCGCCCACCATTTCAAACGCTTGAGCATGATCGCCCTGACCTTGGGCGACGTGGACCACCATATCGAGCGCTTTATCGCCCAGCCGGGCTTTTTGCCGACGGAGACCGCATGACCGCATTGACGGAAATCAAACCCAAGCACTGGTATTTCGAAGACTTTACGCAAGGCCTGGAAATCGACCTGGGCCAGCGCCACGTGACGGAGCAGGAAATCATCGCCTTCGCCACGGATTTCGACCCGCAACCGTTCCACGTCGACCATGCGGCCGCGGAAAAAACCATCTTCAAGGGCGTCATCGCCAGCGGCTGGCATACCTGCGGCATGATGATGCGCCTGGTGGTGGACAATCTGCTCAAGCACTCGTCCAGCATGGGCTCGCCCGGCCTGGACAGCATCCGCTGGCTCAAACCCGTGCGCGCCGGCGACACCCTGCAGCTGACCTACCAGGTCAAGGAAGTGCGCCCGTCCACGTCGAAACCGGACCGCGGCATCGTCATTTCCGTGTGGAGCGTGCGCAACCAGCATGGCGAAGTGGTGACGACGGTGGAGGGCATGGGCATGTTCGGCCGCCGCCCGGTGGAACAAGGGGAGCCGTCCCGTGCGTGACATCGCCGGCATCGCCGGCTTCCAGGCATTGGCGGGACAGCACGTGGCCGTCTCCGACTGGCTCACCATTACCCAGCAGCGCATCGACACCTTTGCCGACGCCACGGACGACCATCAGTGGATTCATGTGGACGCCGAGCGCTGCGCGCGCGAGTCGCCGTATGGCTGCACCGTGGCGCACGGTTTCCTGACCTTATCGTTGCTGCCTGCGATGCTTGCGGGCACCTTGCACATGGCCGGCATCCGCATGGCCATCAACTATGGCTTGAACAAGGTGCGCTTTCCCGCGCCCGTGCCCGTCGGCAGCAGATTGCGTGCGCGGCTCGATATTCTTTCCGTCGACGATCTGCCGGAAGGGGCGCAAGTGAACTGGGCCGTGACCATGGAGCGCGAGGGTGATACGAAACCCGTGTGCGTGGCGGAGTTCTTGATGCGGTGTTATCCGTAAATAATCAATCTCATTCCCCCTCCGACGCGCAATACCTGTCCCGTCCCGTCTGCTTGGCGCGGTACAGCAGGGCGTCGGCGGCGCGGATCAGGGCGGTGGGGTCCATGCCTTCGGTGGGCATGATGCTGGCCATGCCCAGGCTGACGGTGACGTGCGGGCCGACGCCCGATCTGGCGTGGGGAATTTCCAGGGCGCGCACTTCCTCGAGGACGCGCTGGGCCACCACTTCGGCGCCGTCACGCGTTTCCTGCGGCAGCAGGATGATGAATTCCTCGCCGCCGTAGCGCGCCAGCAGGTCGGGCGGGCGCACGGCGCAGCGGCGCAGGGCGGCGCTCACCTGCTGCAGGCACAGGTCGCCCGCCTGGTGGCCATAGGTATCGTTGTAATCCTTGAAGTAGTCGATATCGGCCATGATGAGGGCCATCGGCACGCCGTCGCGCGCGCAGCGTCGCCATTCGCTGTCCATGGTGTCGTTGAAGCTGCGCCGGTTGGCCACGCCCGTCAGCGAGTCCGTCAGCGACAGTTCGCGCATGGCGTCGGCTTGCCGCTTGATGGTCAGCTGGCTGCGCACGCGGGCCCGCACGACGGCCGCGTTGAACGGCTTCGTGATGAAATCGACGGCGCCCGCTTCCAGCGCCCGCGTCTCGTCTTCGGGCTGGTTCAGGGCCGTGACGAAAATGACGGGAATGGCGCACAGGATGGCCGATTGGCGCAGCGCGCTGCACACGGCGTAGCCATCCATGCCGGGCATGACGGCGTCGAGCAGGATCAGGTCCGGCAGTTGATTATGCGCAATTTCCAGCGCTTTCACACCGCTCAGGGCGAACAGCACGTCGTGTTCCTCGCGCAGCAGCTGGTGCAGGATCTGGATGTTTTCCATGGCGTCATCGACGATGAGGATGCGCCCGTTCATGGCAAGGTTGGTCCAGTTCACTTGTTTTCCTCTCGTTTCAGCTGATCGAGCACGAGTTTTTCCGTCTCGGAAAAATTCAATGTCTCGATCGCGTTTGCCATCGCCAGGGCCGCTTCCCGGTCTGACTGTTGCAGGGCGGGGTGCAGGGCGTGGAATTGCGCCAGCGCCTTCAGGTTATTGTTGCGGATCAAGACGAGCAGCTCGGCCAGGCCGGCGCGCAGGTCGAGCGGTGCGCTGCCGGGCGCGGCCTGCGCCGGCTGCCCGCGCCGCAAGGGCGAGGGCAGGGTGCGCGCCGCGTCGACGACTTCGGCCATCGCGTGTTCCAGGCGGCCCAGCAAGGTGGCCATGGCGTGCGATTGCCCCGTTTTCAGCGCTTTTTCCGTCTCGGCGGCCAGGTTTGCGACATGCGCGGCGCCCAAGTTGGCCGCCACGCCGCAGACGCGGTGCAGCACTTGCGCCGCCTGCTGCGTCTGGCCAGCGGCCAGCAGGCGCCGTGTTTCCTCGACGGCGTCGCCTTGCGAATTCTCAAAGCGCTTGAGCAGGGCCAGGAAGGCGCCATAGTCGCCGCCGAAGCGCTGCAGCGCCGCCGCCAGATCGATGCCGGGCACCGTGGCAGGTACGTCCGGCATGGGCGCGACAGCATGGCCGGCCCGGACGGCGCTGTCGCCGTCGCCCTGGGGCGCCGGCACCAGCCGGGTCAGGGTCTGGATCATCTCGTCGACATCGATGGGCTTGGCTACATGCGCATTCATGCCGCTGGCGATGGCGCGCAGGCGGTCTTCATCCATGGCATTGGCCGTCATGGCGATGATGGGCAGGTCCGGCAAACCCAGCGCGCGGATGGCCAGGGTGGCGTCATAGCCATTCATGACGGGCATCTGCAAATCCATCAGCACCACGTCCCAGGCGTGCGGCGTGCCGGTGAGCAAGTCGACGGCCAGCCGGCCGTTGGCGGCCACGGCCACGCGCGCGCCCGAGTGCAACAGGATGTACTGCGCCACTTCCTGGTTGATTTCATTGTCTTCCACCAGCAACACGCGCATGCCTTCCAGCAAGCCCGACAGGGGAGTGGAAACGGGCAACGCGGAAGGGACGCTGCGGCCTTCGCGCACGGCCGTCACGGCCGCCAGCAGGCGCGCCGGGGTGGCCGGTTTCGAGACGATGCCGGCCAGCATCAGATTGTCGGCCAGGCGTTCGAGGTTTTCGCTATCCTGGTCGGCCACCAGCATGATCACGGGCGGCAGCGCGAGGAGCGCGTCGGCGCGCGCCTCGGTGAGCATGGAAATGCCATCCATGCCGGGCATCGCCGCGTCGAGCAGTACCAGGTCCGCCACCGGCCCGCCATTGGCGTGGGTGCGCAGCAGCGCCAGGCCGGCCGCACCGCTGTCGGCGCTGCGGCTGTGCCAGCCCTGCGCCGCGCACCAGTCTTCCAGCATGGCGCGCACGCTGGCGTTGTCGTCGATGATCAGCAGCGACAGGACCTTGGGTGCGCTCTTGCCCGGCGGCTCGGACGGCGGCGCCACCTTGTCGAAGCGGCAGCTGAAGCGGAAGTCGGCGCCCTTGCCCAGCGCACTTTTCACGCTGAGGGTGCCTCCCATCAATTCCACCATGCGCCGGCAGATGGCCAGCCCCAGTCCCGTGCCGCCGTATTTGCGGCTGGTGCTGGTGTCGCCCTGGGAAAACGCGTCGAAGATGCGTTCCTGCTCGGCCGCGCCGATGCCGATGCCCGTGTCGCGCACGGAAAACTCCAGGGTCGCGCTGGTCGCATCCTCGGCCACCTTGGCGATGGCCAGCACCACTTCGCCATGCGAGGTGAATTTGACGGCGTTGCCCACCAGGTTGATGAGGATCTGTTCCACGCGCAGGGCATCGCCGATCAGTTCGTCCGGCACGCCGGGGTCGAGCACGAATACGGGCTCCACGCCGCGCGCCCAGGCGCTGCTGGCCAGCAGCACGCCGACGCTGTCCAGCATGCGTTCGAGCTGGAAGCGGCGCTGTTCCAGCACCATCTGTCCCGCTTCGATCTTGGAAAAATCGAGCACGTCATTGACGATATTGAGCAGCGACTGCGTGGCCATCTGGATCTTGCCGACATAGCTGCGCTCGCGCCGTTCCAGCGGCGACTCTTCCAGCAGGCGCGCCAGGCCGATGATGGCGTTCATCGGCGTGCGGATTTCATGGCTCATGTTGGCGACGAATTCGCTCTTCGCGGTGCTGGCCGCCTCGGCCTTGTCGCGCGCGCGCACCATCTGCTCGTTGAGTTCGTGCAGGCGCAATTCGGTGCGCTTGAGTTCGGAGACGTCCGAGGCCAGCACGAAGAAGCCGCGCACGCCGCCGCCGTCGTCGACATCGGGGATGTAATTGGTCCACGTGTGGCACACCTGGCCGGCAGGATTGAGCAGGTTGCGCTCGAAGCTTTGCGGCCGGCCCGCCAGCACACCCTCGACATGGGGCGCATACACATCGAACAGTTCCTGTCCCAGCAATTCGCGCATGTGGATGCCGGCCAGCTCGGCGCTGCTGCGGCCGAACCATTCGTTATAGAATTTATTGGCGAAGCGGCAACGCAAGTCGGCGTCCCAGTACGACACCATGCCGGGCAGGTTGTCGGTGACGGTGCGGATGAAGCGCTCGCTTTGCTCCAGGCGCCGGGTGGTGGCGTGCAGCACCTCGGCGGCGCGCTTGCGCTCCGTGATATCGATCGATACCCCCAGCACGTGGCTGGCGCGCCCCGCATCGTCGCGCAAGACCACCTTGCGCGTGGTGAAGTGGCGCGTGGTGCCGTCGGCCGTATTGATCGCTTCGTGTTCGATTTCCACCATCTGCCCCGTGGCCAGCAGTTTGCGGTCGGCGCTGACGAAGGCGGCCGCCTGCTGCGGGGGGAAGAAGTCGTGGTCGGTCTTGCCCAGCAATTGCTCGCGCGAGCGTCCCAGGGTCAGTTCCGCGTGGCGGTTGACCATTTCAAAGCTCAGCTTGTCGGCGCGCTTGACGAAGACCATGGCCGGGATGTTTTCGATGATGGTGCCGAACAGATGTTTCGAGCAGCGAAATTCCGCTTCGCTGCGCTTGCGCTCGCTGACGTCCAGCCACAGGCCCGATACACCCAGCAACTGCTGTTCCGGGCCGAAAATCGGGTGATACGAAACGATCCAGTGGCTCAGCTGTTCGCGCTGCTGCCCGCTGTGGCCTTTCAATTCGATATCGACGATGGGTATGCCCGTTTCGATCACCTGGCGCACGCAGCGCTCCACGTCCGCGCGCACGGCGTCGTCGAACAGCATGGTGCCCACGGGACGGCCAAGATGCTGCGTCACGCTAACCCCGTTGATGGCGGCCAGATAGTGGTTGATCATGACGATGCGTAAGTCCAGGCCCACGAACAGCATGCCGATGGGCGCCGTCGCATACACGGTTTCCAGCAGGCGCGTGGATTTTTCCAGGGACAGCGTGCGTTCGGCTACCAGGCTTTCGAGCTGTGTGCGGTGGCGCCGCAGGTCGCGTTCCAGCGCCCCCAGGGCGCTGGCCATGTCGGCCGATTCGCGGTCCGCGTGCTTGTTCGAAAGCAAGGGTTTGGCCTGCGCCAGCGCGTGTATCTGCAAGGTCAGTTCCTGCAAGGTGCGGGCCAGGCGGCCGCCCACGCGCCAGGCCAGGGCAAAGCCGGCGCACAGCAGCAGGGCCAGGATGACCGAGCCCGTGACTACCGAGCCCAGCAGGGCTTCGGCCACCGTGCTGGTGCGCATGGTGATGGCCACTGTCCAGCTGTTGTCGGGGGCGCGGCGAAAGCCCGTATACACATCCAGGCCTTCCAGGGTGGCATGGCGCAGCACGCCTTCGCGCGCCTGGCGTATCTGTTCCAGCAGGGGTGCCGCGCTGCGCTGGCCCACATAGCGCTGTGGCGCCAGGGTGCGCGCCACGTTGATGCCGTCGGCATTGATGATGGCCGCGTCCAGGTAGGCCGGCAGGTGCAGCTCGCGCAGCAGCACGGGCAGGTAGTCGGGCGGGTACAGCGCCGTCAATACATGGGCGGCCCCCTTGTCGCGAGGCAAGGGCAGGTTCAGGGCCAGCCGCGGCACGTCGTCCGGCGCCATCAGCAGGCTGGTCAGCCGCGGCTTGCCGTACGCGCGCGCGCGCTCCATGCTGGCGGCCCATTTTTGCGGCAAGGGGGGCGGCGCCAGGTTGGCGGGCAGGGCCGTATTGAGCAGCTGGCGTCCCTTGGCGTCGGAGACGATGAAGGCACTGACGGCCAGGCCCGGCTGCAACAGGCTGTCGGCCAGGATGCGCAGGGCGCCGATATCGTCGGCTTGCAGGGCAGGCGAGGCAGCGAAGATGCGCGCGGCCATCTGGGCGCCGCTCAGGTCGCGTTCGACGGTGGCGGCGACTGCCCGTGCCGCCTGCGCCGTTTCGCTGACAACATGGTCGCGTTCGCGCGTGTAGCTTTGCGCCACGAGCAGGAGAAATACCAGCGCCGTCGGAATGACCCAGGCGAGCACCAGCCATGAAATTCTTGAGCGTATCGAAGGCAAATCTTGCACCCGGAAAGCTCCCAGAATGGATGAGTCGACAGGCAGGCTCACGCTGGCGCTGGCTGACCTTGAATGAAAAGATGCTAGACGAAATTGATTGCTCTGACAAGTCTAGTTTCCGGGATGGAAAAAAGGTTGCGCAAGGCATATGAATGCAGCGCCGCGCTGCGCGGATGGCAGGCGGGCGAGGTGCGCATTCCGCCGTGGCGGCGGGATGGCAAGGAAGCTTACGGGACGACGGTCAGCACATCGACATCGATTTCCGGGCTTTCCATGAAGTCTCCTCCACTTCGCCACGGATTTCCACCTGAGGCCTGGCGTCGATCTTGCGGTTCATGAAGACCTTGTCATCGATGTCCACGCGGATTTCCGCCGTGCCGTCGGAGAAGGTGTATTTCTCCTTGCCCACTTTGCGCAGCAGGTGGCCGCGCAGCACGACGGCCTGGTCGTCGACGGGATTTTTTCAGGATGGCAGTCACGCCGGCCAGCAAGGCGCTGGCGGCGGCCAGCGAGACGATGAGTGTGCGATGCAGTGAGATGGCATTGCTTTGACAGTGACTGGCGGCTCAGAAAAAGACGGCGGTGCGGGGGATGATGGCACCGGCGTTACCATATGGCATGTTTGCCCGCACGCTGCCCGTGCTGGCCACGCCATCGTCGAGCTTGCTGTCGATCTGCTCGGCGTAGCTCTCGGGCAAGTTGTCGAAACGGATGCCATTGCCGGCGCGGCCGCCCACTTCATCGTTGTACAGGTAGACGGCGCCGCCTTGGGCGCTGGTCATGAATTGCGAGGTGCCGTTGTAGGAACCCGTGATGAAGCCGCCCAGCGCCAGGTGCTGCGGCGCCAAGGTGAATTCGCGCGGCTGTCCATCGCCGATCTGGCCGTCGCCATTGCCATTGCCGGCCGAATTGGGCACGTGCGTGGTGCCCTGGATATCGTCGCCGGGCAGGGCGCGAAATTTGTCCTGGTAGGCGTTGACGGCAGCCGTCAGCGCATTCGATTGCTGGATGATGTTTTTTACCTTGGCGCTGTCGATCAAGCCTTGCCCCTTGAGCACGCCACCGAGCAGCAAGCCGATGATGACCAGGACGATGGCGATTTCTACGAGCGTAAAGCCGTGCTGGCGACGTGGGAGCATGGGGATTTCCTTGGAAAAAAGTGCTGGGGCTTGGTATGGCAGTTTACTGCAAATGTTATCGGGAGCGTGGCATTTCGGGTGGCGGGTCACGGCGCCATCGTCGCTTTCTTTGCGGCAAGTTGGTTGCTCAGTTGCTTGGCAAGTTCGTCGAGCCGGCGCGCCAGGAAAGCCAGCTCGTGCGGGTCGCTGATCTGGCCGCTGGCGATCAGGCCGCCGATTACCAGGCGGGCGCTGTCGAGCTGGTCCATGTCTTCCAGGATGAACGCTTCCATTTCGCGCACCCAGGCTGGCACGTGTGGCCCCGTCGCCAGTTGGCGCAGTTCGCGTGCGTAGCTGAGCGCCAGCGGCAGGTCGTGCAGCTGGTGCTTCGCCACCAGCACCGCCTGCGCCATGGCGGGCCAGCGGCGCTGCGGGTCGGCGGCAAAGCTGGCGGCGACAAAGTCCAGCATGCGCCGCGCGCGCTGCGGATCGGTCACGCCCGCATACACGATACTGGCGGCCACCAGCGCATACTGGCTGCGCGGATCGAGCGTTTGCGCCGTGTCCAGCCAGCCGGCCAGGCGTTCATAGTCGAGCTGGCGCCACGGCAGGCTGACGCCGGGCTGGTCTTCGAATGATTGCAGGTACAGCAGCATGGCCTTCGACATCGCCAGCGGCTCGCCCAGGCTGGCCAGGCGCGCCACGGCCGCCGGCGGCGGCGCAGGCAGGGGCTGCGCCTGGGCGGGAGCGTGCTGCTGCGCCAGGCGCCAGCCCAGTTGCAGCAGCAGGCATGCGGCCAGCAGCCAGCATAGGGGGCGCGGCACGCTCGACCAGGGGCGTTGGGCGCTGGCCATCAGATGTTGCGGCGGTAAAAGTCGCACAGCGCGCAACTGGCCAGCAAGCCGACATAGATGGCTGTCTGCGCCGTCACGCGGCCCAGGGCTTGCCAGTCGCCGGTCGCGTACAGCAGCCATTCCGTGCGCGTAAAGGCGTCGAGGCGGGGCAAGAGCAGGGCCAGCACGTCGATGGCGCCGGCCGTGACCCGCTGTGCCAGGGAATCGCCCGCCTGCGGGCCGTGCGCCAGCAGTTGCAGGCTGCCCAGCATGCGCGCCAGCACATAGAAGCCGCCGGTGGCGGCCAGCGCGGGCAGGGCCTGCTGCAGGCTGGCCGCGCACAGCAGGCTGAAGGCGGCGACGATCCACAATTCACCCAGCAGCGACAGCGCCCACAGCGCGCTGTGCGCGGGCGCGGCAAACAGCGCCATCAACAGGCCGAACAGCAAGGCGGGCACGGCCGCCAACGCTGCGTAGCCCAGCAGTTTGCCCAACAGGTAGGCCGCGCGCGGCATGGGCAGGGCCAGCAGCAACTCGAGGCCCCGGTCGGCCGCTTCGCGCGCCATGCTGGTGATGATGAACGTGGCCAGCAGGAAGACGCTGGCCAGGCGCAAGGTGGCCGCCAGCAGCGCCGCCTGCACGGCGCCGCTTTCCGTCAGCGCCAGTTGCTGCAGGAAACCGGCCAGGGCGGCGGCGCCGCAGGCGGCCAGCACGAATAGCCACAGCAGGCGGCTGCGCAGCGCTTCGAGCAGCGTGTAGCGGGCGATTGTGAGGGTGGGCTGGAGCATGGGCAGGCGCATCAGCGGGGCAGCCTTTGTGCCGCTACCATGCGGTTGAACAGGATATTCGGCGACACCCAGGCGACGAGGTCGTCGAACTCGCCGCCTGGCTGCTGCGGGCCGCTGGCGGCGCGGCTGATGAAGGTGGTGGCGTTCGATGCATTGTTGCGCTCGTCGACATTGTTGCCGAAAGGCACAGCCTGGCGTTGGCCCTGCTCGCTCGTGGCGCCAAAGCCGTTCTTGCCGTGGGACATGATCATGGCGGGGATGTCGTTCAGCGCCGTCGCCTGCAGCAGCGCGCCGCCATTGCGCGTGACGATGCTGATGTCGCGCGGCGTGGACAGGCTGAAGAGCTGGCCGCTGTCGCTGAAGGCCGGCGTCACGCTGTAGCGGAACAGATTGTTCCAGCTGTCGCCTTGACGCAGCCCCAGCGTGGCCCACGGCAGGAAACCGGCGCGTTTTTCACCATTGCAGCGGACGCCGCGCCGGTCTTCCAGGCCATTGCCGGCAGAGATGGCGGGACAGGGCAGGTAGCCGTAGCGCAGCGCGTAGCCCGTCAGCGCTTCCTTCGCTTCATTGAGCGCCTGTTGCGTCTCGGTCACCTTGCGTTGTTCCAGTTGCACCGTCAGCGGCGTGACCAGGCCGCCTATCATCAGGCCGACGATGACGAGCACGATGGCAATCTCGATCAGGGAAAAGCCGCCCTGGCGGCGCGAATGGAGGGCGCTCATGGGAGGTTGCGCGCGGCGCGCATGCGTTGGTACAGGGTGGGCAAGGTAATCCAGGTGAGCATGTCGTCAAAGGCGCCACCGGGCAGCGTGGCAAGCTCGGTGGCGGGGCGGGCAATGAAGCTGCGGCTGGCGCTGTGGTTGGCCGCTTCATCGAGATTGCCGCGTGCCGTATTGATCTGCGTCACGCCGCTGGCAGCGGTGCCGTGATGATCCTTGCCTTGCGAGAACAGCACGGCAGGCAGGCATTGGGCGCTGACGTCGCACAGTGCCTGGCCCGCCACGAAGGCGAATTCGCCGCGCGCGTTGCGATCGAGCACGACGCGGTTGGCGACGGCGGAAAACGAGACGATGGGGGCGCGCGCCATTTCCGGCGTGACGCTGTAGCGCAGCAGCTTGCCCCAAGCGTCACTGCCCGCTACGCCCAGCGCCACCCACGGCAGGAAGCCGCTGCACTCGGCGTCGTCAGTACAGTCGGCGGCCCGCTCGCGCCCGTCGAGGGCGGAGGCGGCCGGACGGGGCAGGCGGCCTTGCGTGGCGGCAAAGCCCAGCAAGGCTTCGCGCGCCTGCGCCAGGGTGGCCAGGGTGCGCTGCTGGCGTTCAGCCTCGCCCGACTTGCGGCCGAAGGCGCTGATCAAAAGGCTGGCCGCGCCCAGGCCCAGCACGGCCACCAGCAGCAACAGGGCGGCGCCGCGCTGGCGATGTGGCTGTGGTGGCGTCATGGCTGCGCCTCCTGTGCCTCGGTGACCGTGCCGCTGGCCGGGTCGTAGCGCTGGCCAGGTTTCAGCAGTACCACCTGGCCCGTCGACAGGCGCAAGGTCAGGGTGCCGGATGCGCCGGACTTGTCGCGCGCGAGGCGGTTGTGCGGTTCGTTCTGCGCTTCCTGGTTCAGCCAGACGGTGGAGCGGCCGCTGCTGCGCAGCACCACGCCATTCAATTCCACGGGCGGGGCGGGTGGTGGCGGTGGCGGTGGCGGGGGCGGCGCCAGGGCGGGATCGGCCGCCGGCGGCCCGTAGCGCTGCGCATCGATCTGGGCGCGCTGCTCGGGCGACAGGAATAATCGCCCCAACTGCGGTGCCTGGGCGCGGGCCGTGAGCACGCTGCCGGCCAGCAGTGCGTACAGGATGAGGGTGCGCAGGACGAGGGTGCGCTTCATGGCCGCTCCAGTTCGGGCACGGCCATGCTGCCCAGGGTCAGCCACAGCAGTTCGCATTCGGCGCCCAGCGTGGGCGTCGCGCCACTGCCGGCCCCGGCTGCTGCCTGGCGCTTGAGCGTGCAATCCTGCACGGCGAAATAGCCGGCCTGGCGCAAATCGTTCAACAGGTTCAGCAAATCCATCTCGTGCAGCAAATCCATCTGCAGGCGCATGCGGCTGCCGCGCAGATGATATTGCCCCATCACCATGGGCAATGGCACTTGCAGCCCTTGCTGCGGGCTGATGTCATAGCTGATCGGCAATAATTTTCGCTGTTCCTGGCTGCGGCGGATGGCGTCGATCCAGGCCAGGCGGTTTTCTTCGCCGATCAGGCCGCGCTGGCGCAGGGCCAGGAATTGCGGTTCGTAGGTGCGGATTTCCTGCTTTTCCGCCTCCGCGTGGTTGAACAGGGTGGTGGCCGCCGAGCGCGTGCGGCGCGCCATGTCTAGCTGCTGTGCTTCACGCATGCGATAGGCGGCGCTCAGACTGAGCAGCACCAGGCTGGCTAGCAGGGTCAGTGCAAAGCACAGCAGGGCGTTGCGCACCAGGTGCAGTTCGCCCAGCCAGGCGGGCAGGGTGCGCGTGGGCGTGCCGGCCCGCTGCATGCCGGGCAGGGGCGCTTGCTTGACGGGGCCGCTCATGGCTGCCACGCGAGCAAGAGGGTAAAGCGGGCCTGGCTGTCCGGTGCCGGCGCGGCGCTCTTGCCGGACAGGGCCACGCTGGGGCGCAAGTCCAGCGGCGTTTCCGCTATCGTCACCTGCAAGCCCGGCTGGCGCGCCAGGGTTTGCGCGAAAGCCGTGATGGCGGCCAGTGCGGCGCGGTAATCGTTGTTCGGCATGGCCACGTCTGCTTCCAGTCGCAGCGCCTGCGACGGCGCGACGGGAATGCCTGCCAGGGTGCTGCCGCCCTGCATGCCGGCGCCCGGCTGCTGCTGCTGCTGCTGCTGCTGCTGCGCTGGCTGGCTGCCGGCCGCGCGCGCGGGCGCCGGGCCTGCATGCCAGTGCAGCTGGCTGAGCGCAACCTGCGGCGCCTGCTCCAGCGCGGCGCTCAGCATGCCCAGCAGCCGGCCCGGTTCCGGCGCCTGGCTGGCGATCATCTGGCCCAGGGTCACGGCCACTTTCATGTTCTGCGTCTTGGCCGGCGCCGGCGGCTGCGTCGACATGACGCTGCGGTAGCGTTCCTGGTAGGACGCCGTTTCCTGCGCCATGCGCCGCGTGCTGGCACCGTCGGCTATGCCGCCGAGCAAGTTAATCGCGCACCACAGGGCGGCCGACCCACCGATCAGCGCGCTGGCGCCATACAGCGTGTTGCGCGCGCGCTGGAAGTGGTAGTAGCGGGCCAGCGCACCGGGCGGATAGTGGCTGGGCGGCGGATGCTTGCCCAGCAAGGTCAGCAGCAATTCGTCGGCCAGCGCTGGCGTCCGGCACAAGCCCACCCGTTCGCCGGCCAGTTGCAGGTCGATGAAGTGGTAAGCCACTTCGACACCGTTGTCGCACAGCAGTTCGAGCTTGGCGATCTGCGCGCCCGGCGCCAGGATGACGGTATTGAGTACGTCGCCGCGCGCCAGCATACGCGTGCTGGTGAGAAATTGCCGCGTCTTTTCCGTTTCCAGCGCGATATTCACGGCCACGCCGTCGAGCGCGATGGCCAGGGTCTGGCGCGAAAAGCGCAGCTGGCCCTTTTCATAATAGCTTTGCCGCAAGCCGCCCGATTGCTGCGTCACCAGCAGCAGGTGTTCGTGCGCGATCGACAGCTTTTTCACCAGGGCGATACTCAGCAGGCTGGTCGAATAGATGCCGGCCACGGGCACGCGCAAGTGCTCAAGCGCCTCCGTCCACGGCTGCAGCAAGGTGGGGTTGGTCAGCGCAAAGAACAGCACCTGGTCGTCGTGGCGGCCCGTGCTTTCACGGCCCAGCAGCGTGCTGCCCCGGTAGGGCGTATCGCGGTGCAATTGCTGCTTGCGCCGCTCCAGCAAGGCGCGCCCCGCCTTGCCGCGCACGTGGGGCAGCAGCTGGCGCTGGAAATCTTCCTCGATCAGGTCTGTCAGCAGGTAGGCGGGTACATCGAGCCGCCGTGCCTGTGTATCTTCCAGCCACGCGACGAAGTCGTCCAGCCCGGCTGCGCTGCCGGGGAAGGTGTGGCCCTGGCCCAGCACGCCGTGGTCCCAGTCGTAGGCGCACAGGGCGTCGCTGGTAATGTAGAGTAATTGTTTGCGGAACACGGCGGCCTCAGGTCTTGAGTGTGCTGATGGTGTCGTAAATCGGCCCCAGCACCGACAGCATGATCCAGCCCAGCAGCAGGCCCAGGATGACCGTCATGGCCGGCTCGATCATGGCTTGCACTTTTTCGATCAATTCCTTCACTTCGCGGTTGTAAAAGTAACTGACATTGCGCAAGGCCGTGTCCAGTGAGCCTGTTGCCTCGCCCACCTTCAGCATGCGGATCACCAGCGGCGGGAAGATGCCCGTGTGCTGGAAGGCAGCGGTGACGCCGTAGCCTTCGCTGATCAGCTGGGCGGCGCGGCGCAGGCCGGCCGCCACTACCTGGTTGCCGGCGATGCCTTCGGACAGGCGTATGCATTCGAGTATGGTGATGCCGGAAGCATACATCAGGGCAAAAAACGTGGCGAAGCGGGCCAGGATGATCTTGTGCAGCACGGGCCCGACCAGCCACAGCCGCAGTTTCAAGCCATCCCAGGCATAACGGGCCGCCTCGCTGCGGCGGATCAGGGCGCGCAGGCCGAAGAACAGCAGCACGGGCAAGGTCAGCAGCAGGTACCAGTAAGCGATGAAGACATTCGATACGGCAATGAGCACGCGCGTATGCAGCGGCAGCTCGCCGCCCATGTTGCGAATGAAGGCCGTCAGTTGGGGCACGAGATAAATCATCAGGAAAAACGTTACGGCCGCCACCACGACGGCCACGATGACGGGGTACATGACGATCTTGCGCGTTTGCGACGCCAGCTCGTCCTGCCACTTCAAGCTTTCCGACAGGTTCTTGAACACCTCGGCGATCCTGCCGCTTTGTTCTCCCGCAAGGATCAGGCTGGTAAACGTGGCGTCGAAGATGTCGCCATGCTGGGCCAGCGCGCCCGACAGGGGCAGGCCGCCCTCGATGCTTTCAATGAGATCCGTGACGACTTCGCGCAGGCGCGGGTGATCCGTGCTTTCGCGCAAATCGTTCAAGCCTTCCAGGATGGGCACGCCGGCACCCGTCAATTGCTCCATGTGGAAGCAGAAATTGATGAGGTCGCGGCGGTGGATGATGCGCTTGCCCAGCAGCACCAGATACTGGCCCGTGATCTTGCAGTCGACCAAGTCGAGTTGCATGCGGTGCAAACGCGCTTCCAGATCCGGCACGTTGGCCGCCTCCATGCTGCCGGGAATCAGCTCGCCGGCGGCATCCATGGCGCGGTAGACATATTGCGCCATCAGGCCAGCCTTTCCGTCAGGTCGACCACGCGACCCACTTCTTCCAGGGTCGTCACGCCTTCCCTCACGCGGCGCATGCCGTCGTCGACGATGCCCTTGAAGCCGGCCGCGCGTGCCGCGTTCTTCAATTCGCGCGAACTGGCGCGGCGCGCCGTCAATTCATCGAGTTCGGCTGTCATCTTGAGGATTTCCATGATGGCCAGGCGGCCCTTGTAGCCCTGGTGCGCGCAGCGCTCGCAGCCGACGGCGCGGCAGACGGACACGGGCGCATCGTCCTTTGCCAGGCCCAGCAGGCGGCGCTCGACGTCATCGGCGATCAGCGTTTCCTTGCAATGCGGACACAAACGGCGCACCAGGCGCTGTGCCACGATGCCGATGATGTTGCCGGCCATGATGTCGGGCAGGATGCCGATGTCGAGCAGGCGCGCCACGGAACCGATGGCCGAGCTTGTATGCAGGGTGGAATACACCTGGTGGCCCGTCATGGCGGCGGCAAAGGCCATCTCCGCCGTTTCGCGGTCGCGGATCTCGCCCACCAGGATGATGTCCGGGTCTTGTCGCATCATCGAGCGGATGCCGTCGGCAAAGCCCAGCTTGACCGATTCGTTGACGGAGGTCTGGCGTATCATGTTCATCGGATACTCGACCGGGTCCTCCAGGGTCATGATGTTGACGCTTTCCGTATTGATATGGTTGAGTATCGAATACAGGGTGGTGGTCTTGCCGCTGCCCGTCGGGCCCGTCACCAGGATCACGCCGTCGGGACGCGCGATCATTAATTTGAGCAAGTTGAGTTCCGGCTCGGCCAGGCCCAGGGCATCCAGCGGGACGATGCCTTTTTGCCGGTCCAGCACGCGCAGCACGACGTTTTCGCCATGCGTGGTGGGCTGGGCCGAGGCGCGAAAGTCGATTTGCCGCCCAGAAAACTTGATGCTGATGCGCCCATCCTGGGGCGCGCGCGCCTCGGCGATATTCATGTTCGACATCACCTTCAGGCGCACGGCCATGGCCGGCCAGTACGATTTGTGCAGGCTGCGGATTTGCCGCAGGATGCCGTCGATGCGGTAGCGGATGCGCAGGAACGACTGTTCCGGCTCGAAATGGATGTCCGAGGCGCCATTCTGCACGGCGTCGGCCAGCAGCGCGTCGATCAGGCGCACCATGGGCTGGCTGTACTCGTCCGACGGCGAAGCCATGCTTTGATAACTGACTTCGCCCGTTTCGATTTCATGCAGGATGCCGTCGATCGACAATTCAAAACCATAGTACTGGTCGATGGCGCGCGAAATATCCGATTCGTTGACCAGTACGGTGGAAATCGTGATGCCCTTGACCAGCATGGCGCTGATCTGATCGAGCGCCACGATGTTGCTGGTGTCGGCCATGGCCAGTATCAGGTTGTCGGCTTGCCGCTCGTACACGATGGGAAACACGCGGTAGCGCTTGGCCACGTCCTTCGGGATCAGTTTTAATGCAATGGCATCGACCACCAGGCTAGCCAGGTCCGCGCTGACCTGTTTCAGGTTTTCGCTGAGCGCCTCGCGCACGGTCGCTTCCGTAACAAAACCCAAAGTGATGAGCAGCTTGCCCAGCGGCTCGCTGCTGCGCCGCTGCTCGATCAGCGCAATGCGCAGCTGGTCTTCACTGATCACGCCTTTCTGGATCAGCAGCTTGCCGAGGGGAAGTTTTGCCTGTTCTGCCATGTCGCTTATTCTTGACGGGGTGTGATGGTGGCCGGGTCGGCCAGTTCGCGCAAGCGCGTTTGCACCACGGCCCGGTCGAAGGCGGCGGGCGTGGTTTGCGCCAGGGTCAAGGCGCGCTGGTAATACGTGGCGGCCAGCCTGGGCTGGTTCAGCCGGTCCAGGCCCACGGCCAGGTTGAAGGCATAGTCGGGATTGCCGGGCGCGGCGCCGTAGGCGCGGAAAAATTGCTGCTGCGCTTCGTTCCAGCGGCGTTGCTTGGCATACACGTTGCCCAGTGCAAACAGCACGGGGGCGCTGTCGGGGCTGCGCGCCAGGATGGCTTTCAGTTTTGCCTCGCTGAGCACCACGTCGCCCTGGCGCAGGCCGATCAGGCCGGCCAGCGCCTCGCCATCGTCGGGGTTGATTTCCAGCAAACGTACGTACAGCGCTGCCGCCTGCGCGCCCTGGTGTTCGCGCAGGGCCACGGCCGCCAGGCCCAGCAGCGCGTCGCGGTTATTCGCATCCTGCCGCAGCACGGTTTCATATTGTTGCCGAGCAAGACCCAGCTGGCCCCCGTTGAAGGCCTGGTAGGCTTGCTGCACGCCGGGGTTGATTTGCGGCGCGGCAACGCTGCGCTGCACCTGGATCTGGCTATTCTCGGGCGCGGCCACGGGCGGCAGGCTGGGCGGGGCGGGCGGCGCCATGTGCGCCAGTTGCGCTGCCACGGCGGCTTGGGCCGCCGCCTGTATCATCGCCTGCTGATTCATTGCCTGCTGCTCTGCCGCACCCGCTGGCTGGCGCGCGTCGCGCGGGTAGTCCGGCGGCAAGGTGGCGGGTGCGGGCGGGGCGTCCGGCTGCGCCGCGCCCGTTGCCGGTACCACCACGATGGGAGCGGCGCCACCGGCCGTGCCTGGGGCATCCGTCAGCGGCATGGGCACGCCGGGCAGGTTGGCGCCTGCGCCGGGGCTGTTGCTGGCGCGCCAGTACCAATATGCCATGGAAGCGGCCACAAGCAGCAGGATCGCCAGCAGCACAGCCAGGCGCACGGTGGCCGGGTCGACGCTGATGGGCCCCGTGGGGCCTTTCGGCGGCGTATTGCTGCGGCTGGCGCGTGGCCGGGCGGGGGGCGGCTCGGCACGCGCGCGCGGTGGCTCGGGAGGCGGACTAGGCTGTGACCCCGGCTGGGCGCCACTGGGCGCCGGCGGCGCGGGTGCATCCGGCAGCGGTTCCAGGCTCAAGTTGCTGGCCGGCGGCACGGGCGGCGGGGCAGGCACGGGACGCAGCGGCAGGGCATCGGCCGGTGCCAGTTCCAGCACCTGGTCGTAGGCTTCGGACGGCTTTTCCAGTTCCTCGTCGGAAAGACTGTTCTGCTTGGCGCGCTCGGCCTTCTTGAGCGCCTGCATCAGCAAACTCATGGGAGGTCTCCCTGCAGGCGTGCCTGCGGCTGAGTGGCCGCAGCTGGCGGGCCATCCGTGTATGGCTGGCTGTTGAGCGGCGCTTGGCCAGGCAGCAGGTAGCGGTAGTCGCGGTAATCGCCATCGACGCTGGCATCCTTGACCACTACGGGGCGCATGAAGATCACCAGCTCCGTCTTGCTGCTCGCCTCATTGCGATAGGTAAACAAATTGCCCACCAAAGGCAGGCTGGACAGGCCCGGCACGCCATCCTTGGCATTGTCGATGGAATCCTGCATCAGGCCGCCCATCACGGCGATCTGGCCATTGCCCACTTTCATGATCGATTCCAGCTCGCGCGCCTGGATCACGGGCACGCGGCTTTGCACATTCGCCGTGGCGAGGGCCGGATTCGGGTCTTGCACGTAGCCTACGATGCGCGTGATGGTGGGACGCACGTTCAAGGTCACTTCATCGCTGTCGGAAATCTGCGGCGTGACGCTCATGACGAAGCCGACGGGCACCGTTTCCAGTTTCGATTCATACGTGGCCGGCGTGGTGATGGTGCCGGTCGAGCTGATCACGGCGGGCGTCACCTTGATGGTAAAGAAGACATTGTTGTCGACTACCTTCAGCATGGCCGTCTGATTGTTGAGCACGCTGATCTTCGGACTGGACAGCACTTTCACCTTGCCGAACGATTCGAGCAGCTGGATGGTGGTGGAGAAACTGTCTTTCAGATAATTGAGCAGGAAGATGCCCGGCGTGGCGTTCGGCGTGACGCCGCTGGACAGGGCTGCCGTGCCCACTTGCCCCTGGCGCAGCTGCAGGCTGCCGGTCAGGCGCGACCAGTTGATGCCTTGCTGGTATTCATTGCTCAGGCGTACTTCGATGATGGTCGCCTCGATCAGCACTTGCCGCTTGGCGCTGTGCACTACTGCATCGAGGAATTCGGCGATCTTTTCGTGCTGGCGCCCCGTGGCGCGCACGGCGATCAGCCCGCCCTCCACGTTGACGACCACGGACGAGGGGCTGCCCTTGTTGGCCAGTTTTAACAGCGGCATGCCGTTCGCGTCCAGCGGCTGGCCAGGATTCGCGTTCTGGCTGGCCACTTGCTGGCCCGGCGCAGGTGCATATTGTCCGCCATTCTGCATCGGCGGCTGGGCGCCGTACTGGCCCGCCGCGCCCGTCGCCGGGAGATTGCCCGCCTGGTTCTGCGGCTGCCCCTGCTGTCCTTGCTGCCCCTGCTGGCCGGGCATGCTCGTCAATTGCTGGTTCAGCTGCGCCAGCGGGTCCACCTGCACGTCGTTGAGCGTGGTCTCGCGCAGCAGGTCGCGGATATTTTTTTCCAGGCTATACCAGAAATTATTTTCCGAACGATTCACCACCAGGGTGGTCGAATTGTTATTGCCACTGCCGCCGCTGCCCTGCGTACTGCCAACGGGATTGCTGGCGTTGTTCGACCCGCCGCCCGCCGTGGAGATTTGTGTGGCGATATTCACGCTGCTGTTGGTGCTGCGCGCCATGTTGACGTAATCGACCTTGTAATTGCGCCATACGGGTGCGTCGGGCAGTACTGTCAGGTTCTTGTCATCGATTTCGTAGCGCATATCGACTTGCTTGCCGATACGCGCCAACAGTTGCGGCAGGGTCTGGTTCAGTGCATTCAGGGTGACGCTGCCTTCGATCTGCGGGTGGATGTCGATATTCATGCCCGCGTCACGCGCCAGCGCAAACAGCAGCGATTGCACGGGCACCTTGTGCACGGTGACGCTGTAGGTTTCCACTTTGGGCGCGGGCAGGGGTGCGGCCAGCGCGCTGCTTTGCTGCACCGGTTCGGGAATGATGCCGGCTGGGCGGGCCACGGCATCGAGGTGGGCAGGCGACAGCGGCGTTTGATGTGCGGCGCAGCCGGCCAGCATGGTGCTGCAGGCGAGGGCGACCCAAGATGCCAGCACAGGAATAGGGTGTTGATTCATGAAAAGTTCGCCCTTGGAGTCGTGTTGTGCTTTTGTAATTTTACCCAGCATGATGGCCTAAAAGCAATCGGCTGTGCAGGCTTGGGAGGCAATATGCAGAAATAAAGTCAGGGTGTACCACGTCCCTTTTTTGCCGCAGCCATGGCTTTCATTTCCGTACGGATACTGTCTATGTCGCTCAGCAATATTTTCTGTGGCGACGCCTGGGCCAGCCTGGCCCAAACGGCTTCGGCGCTGGCCTGGTCGGCGAAGCTGCCGTAGACGATGGTCAGGCGCGCTGCGGCGCCGGTGGGCGCCTGCGGTGGCGTCGCTTGCCGCGCTTCGGACGGTGTACCGGGCGGCGTATTGGGCGGGATATTTTCTGGGAACGCGCCAGGCAGACGAAAGACATGGATGTCGCGCAGGCCGATGGCTTGCTGCGCCTGCTGCAAAAAGGTTTCTGCCGCGGCTGTCTCGCTGGCAGGCAGGCTGGCGATCTGCAGCACCAGTTGCTGCGGCCCTTGCTGTGCCAGCCAGTCGCGTGATTCGGCCAGCTTGCTGTCGAGCAGTGTTGACGATGCTGCCGCCCGGGCATCGGCGTGCGGGATAGTGCTGGACGGGTGGCTGGACGGCGGCGCCATCCCCGCCGCTGTCTGGCCCTGGCTGGCTGCCAGCCATTGCCACAGCAGCGCAGCGGCCAGTACCAGCATCAGTGCGCTCAAGGCGCCCGCCAGCAGCTTGCCCGCATGCCAGGGCGGGCGGTGAAAGGGGCTGTCGGCAATGGCCAGGCGCACGTGGCGCGCGCTGATTTCCTGCGCATCGTCCGCAAACGCTGCCAGCAAGGCTTTGTCGGCCAGGATATTGACCCTGCGTACAAGGCCCTGCGCAGCGCGGGCCAGCCGGCGCAGCGCGGCCGGTGTAAAAACGAGCGGCGCCATGCGGCCGGCGGCGGCCAGGCGGCATGCCAGATAGTCGCCCAGCAAGGCTTGCGGCAGGCGCGGCACGGTAAAACTGTGAGTGATGCGTTCCTTCAATTGGCGGAACTGGGGCAAGTCCAAAGTGTGCTGCAATTCCGGCTGGCCAAACAGGACGATCTGCAGCAGCTTGTGGCTGGCCGTTTCCAGGTTCGTCAGCAGGCGCAGCGCTTCCAGCGTGGCGCCCGGCATGGCCTGCGCCTCTTCTGCCAGCAGCACGACCTGCCGCCCTGCCGCATGCCGGGCGATCAGCTCGCCGTGCAGGGCGCGCAGCACGGCGTCGGCGCGGCAGCCGTCCAGCGCCAGGCCCAGTTCGGCGGCGATGGCATGCAGGACTTCATCCGGCTCCAGGCGGGGATTGAGCAGGTACAGCACGTCGACCTGGGGCGGCAGGCGTTCGGCCAGCATGCGGCACAGCATGGTCTTGCCGCTGCCCACTTCGCCCGTCAGCTTGATGATGCCTTCGCCTTGCGTGACGGCATACAGCAGCGCGGCGAGCAGTTCGCCCCGTGTATTGCCCGTATAAAAAAAGGCCGGGTCTGGCGTGATGCCGAACGGCGCCGTGCGCAAGCCGAAATGGGGCAAATACATGCCGTGCGGGGAGGGCGCGTAGTGCTGGGAGACCTGCGTGTCGGCGTTCATGCCGCGATGCAATTGAGGAAAGCCTGCTCGAGGCTGGCATCCATCGTGTCGCCATGGCGCGCGCGGCATTCGGCGGGCGTGCCCGTAAACACGATGCGGCCCATATGCAGGATGGCCATGCGGTCGCACAATTCTTCCACGTCGGCCAGCGCATGCGACGTGAGCAGGGCGCCGCGGCCCTGCGCGCGCGCTTGCCGCAACACTTGCTTGAACTGCGCGCGCGCCTTCGGGTCGAGTCCGCTCATCGGTTCGTCCAGCACCAGTTGCGGCTTGCCCGACAGCAAGCAGGCGGCCAGCCCCAGCTTCTGCATCATGCCTTTCGAATAGTCGCGCGCAGGGCGCAGCAAGGCGTCCGGCGCCAGGTCCAGCGCGCCCAGGGTTTGCTGCACGGCTTGCGCATCGCAGCGCACATTGTGCAGGCGCGACAGGTAGCGCAGGAAGTCGCCGCCCGTCAGGTAATAGGGCGCCTGGAAACGTTCCGGCAGAAACGACAAGGGCTGGCGCGCCGCGCCGTGCCGGTGCGGCTGGCCGAAAATGGCGATCTCGCCCCGCTCGGGCGTGCAAAAGTCCAGCAGGCATTTCAGCAGGGAAGTCTTGCCGGCGCCATTCACGCCGACCAGACCGAACAGTTCCCCCGCGCGTACCTGCAGGTCGACGCCGCGCAGCACGGCGCTACCCGCCAGCTGCAGATGCACGTTGTGGAACTCGATGGCGCAAGCGTTCATAGGGGCAATGGTCGGCAGGCAAGAAGGCGTACGACCGCCATTATTGCCACGTGCGCAGGTGGGCGGCAAGTGTTTCCTTGCAGAGTGTTGAAATGCGCGAAAATCAAGCCACGGAATATATTCTCTTTAAGAAACAACAGGTTCTGGAATAAAATGCCTGTGCGCGCCGCTGGCGTGCAGCATCTGTTGAATCTGTCGAGGAGCAAGCATGGCAAGGCCAGAGAAAGTCCGGCTCGGTGAAATCTTGGTGCAGCAGAAATTGCTGACGGAACAACAGTTGGGCGAGGCCTTGACGGAACAGAAGCGCTCGGGGCGCAAGCTGGGCCGCGTTTTTGTCGAGCACGGCTTTGTCACGGAAGAGCAGATTTCGGGCGCCCTGGCGCGCCAGCTCGACATTCCCTACATCAATCTGAAGTTTTTCAACATCAATCCGGAACTGGTGCGGCTGTTGCCGGAAACCCAGGCGCGGCGCTTCCGCGCGCTGGTGCTGGAAGACCGGCGCGATGGCTTGCTGATCGGCATGTCCGACCCCACCGACCTGTTCGCGTACGATGAAATCGCGCGTCTGGTCAAGCGCCATATCGAGCTGGCCGTCGTCAATGAAACGGAAGTGCTGGCCGCCATCGACCGCATTTACCGCCGCACGGAGGATATCTCCACCCTGACGCGCGAGCTGGAACAGGACCTGGGCGATGTGTCCGTCGACTTTGGCGCACTGGCCGCCAATCCGGGCCTGGAAGAGGCGCCCATCGTCAAGCTGCTGCAATCGGTGTTCGAGGACGCCACGCAGGTGCGCGCCTCGGACATCCACATCGAGCCACAGGAAGGCCGGCTGCAGATCCGTTTTCGTATCGATGGCGTGCTGCACCTGCAGACGGAAGCGGACAGCAAGATCGCCAGTTCGCTGGCGCTGCGCCTGAAACTGATGTCGGATCTCGACATTTCCGAAAAGCGCCTGCCGCAGGATGGCCGCTTCGCCATCCGCGTGAAAAACCAGCGTATCGACGTGCGTATCTCCACCATGCCGACGCAGTACGGCGAATCGGTGGTGATGCGGCTGTTGAACCAGGGTGGCACGTCGCTGCGCCTGGACGCCATCGGCATGCCGCCCGAGCTGGTGGCACGCTTTCGCGCCATCGTGCACCGCCCGAATGGCCTGGTGCTGGTGACGGGGCCGACCGGCAGCGGCAAGACGACGACCCTGTATTGCGCCTTGTCGGAACTCAATTCCGTGGAAAAAAAGCTCATCACGGTGGAAGACCCCGTCGAATACCGCTTACCCGGCATTAACCAGGTGCAAGTGAACGACAAGATCGAGCTGAATTTTGCCCGCGTGCTGCGCTCGGCCCTGCGGCAAGATCCCGATATCGTGCTCGTCGGCGAGATGCGCGACCAGGAAACGGCGCAAATCGGCTTGCGCGCCGCCATGACGGGTCACTTGGTACTGTCGACCCTGCACACGAACGACGCCATCAGCACGCCGCTGCGCCTGATGGACATGGGCGTGCCCCGCTACATGGTGGGCAGTTCGCTGCAAGCCGTGCTCGCGCAGCGCCTGGTGCGCGTGATTTGCGAAAGCTGCAGCACGCCCTACGTGCCCACGCCCAACGAATACGAATGGCTGCGCCTGGAATTGGGCGAGCTGGTCGAGCGCAACCAGTATTTCCACGGCAAGGGCTGCTCGCATTGCAACGGCATGGGTTACCGGGGCCGCACGGGCGTGTACGAATTGCTGGAAATTACGCGCGCAGTGGCCGATGCCGCCAACCATGCCGATCCTTCACACTTCATGAAGGTGGCGATGGCGCAGATGGCGGGCGACACCCTGCGCCGCCACGCCGTGCAGCTGGTGGTCCAAGGCCGCACGACGGTGATGGAAGCGATGCGCATCAGCAACCAGAGCGAGGATTGAGGTGCCGTTTTTCTCCTACAAGGCGCGCAACGCCAGCGGCGAATTGCTCCAGGGGGTACTGGAAGGGGCCGACAGCGGCGCTGTCGCCGACCAGTTGTTTGCCAGCGGTGCGATGCCGGTGGAGATCCTGCTGACCAAAAAAACCGCCGCCAGCAGTACCGACATAGGTTGGTGGCAAAAGCTGACAGAGAAAAAAGTCAGCTCTATCGATGTGCAATTATTCAGCCGCCAACTCTACACGCTGCTCAAGGCTGGCGTGCCCATCATGCGCGGCCTGGCCGGCTTGCAGGAGTCGGCCATCAGCACATCCTTCGGCCGCGTGATCAAGGACTTGCGCGAATCACTCGATGCCGGACGCGAATTGTCGGCAGCGATGCGCCGCCATCCGGATGTGTTTTCGCCGTTTTACCTGTCCATGGTGCGCGTGGGTGAAATGACGGGGCGCCTCGACGAAGTCTTCCTGCGCCTGTTCGACCACCTGGAGTTTGACCGCGAAATGCGGGCGCGGGTCAAGACGGCGACACGCTATCCCACTTTCGTGATCGCGGCCATGCTGATTGCCATGGTCATCGTCAATATGTTCGTGATTCCCCAATTCGTGAAAGTGTTTGCCAGTTTCAACGCCGAACTGCCTTTGATGACACGCATCCTGATCGGCACGTCGGCCTTCATGGTCAATTACTGGCCGGTATTGCTGGCAGTGACGATTGCCGGGATCGCCGCTTTCCGGGCCTGGTTGCGCACCGTGCCTGGCCGCTACACGTGGGATCGCTACAAGTTGCGTTTCCCCATCGCCGGCAAGATCATTCTGAAAGGCACGATGGCGCGCTTTGCGCGCAGCTTCGCCTTGTCGAGCACCAGCGGCGTGCCCATCGTGCAAGCGCTGACGGTGGTGTCGCAAACGGTGGACAACGCCTATCTGTGCGCCCGGGTCGAGCAGATGCGCGACGGCGTCGAGCGCGGCGACAGCATCCTGCGCACCTCGGTGGCGGCGGACGTCTTCACGCCGGTGGTGCTGCAAATGATCGCGGTCGGCGAAGAGTCCGGCTCGCTCGATGAGCTGATGAATGAAATCGCCCAGATGTACGAACGGGAAGTGGATTACGAATTGAAGACCCTGTCCGCGCAAATCGAACCCATCCTGATCGCCTTCCTTGGCCTCATGGTGCTGGTGCTGGCGCTGGGCATCTTCCTGCCCGTGTGGGATTTGGGCAAGGTGGCCCTGCATAAATGACACAGCGCCATTCGTCAAAGAACAACGTTGTGGCTGGCAAGGCAAGGCAGCGGGGTTTTACCTTGTTTGAGCTGGCCGTCGTGGTGTCCCTCATCGCTGTGCTGGCGGGCGTATTGCTGAGCCGGTTGACGGTGCTTCAGCAGGAAGCGGAGCGGGTCGCCGTGCAGCAAACGCTGCTGGCGCTGCGCGCGGGCCTGCGCATGGAAGTGCTGGAACTGTATGCGTCCGACCGGCAAAACCAGTTGCCGACGCTGGCGGGGCAAAACCCCATCGATTGGCTGGCGGAAAAGCCGGCCAATTATTTGGGTGTATATGCAGCGCCGGAGATAGCAAAACTTCCCCAAAGTCATTGGTTTTTTGATAGAAATAATGCAGAATTAATATATATATTAAATCGAAGCAACACTTTCGGCGCCAGCCGTTCCGAGTGGCTTCAATTCAAGGTAAGCTTGCGGCAAGCGTCCGCTACTCCGGCCAGGCCCTCAACCCCGGCTGATGCGCCGGAGGTGGCCCTGATACAGATGGGCGAGGCGGGCGGGCTGAAATAGTTTTTTTATTCTGCGGGTAAATTTTACCAGTAGTGTTTTTTTGATTTTTTGGAGATCAGCATGAAGATCAGCAATAATAAGCAGTCGATTCGTCGTTTTCAACAAGGTGCCCAAGCGGGCTTTACGCTGATCGAGTTAATCGTCGTCATCGTCATCCTGGGCATACTGGCGGCCACCGCGATTCCACGTTTTATCAATTTGTCGGCGGACGCGCGCCTGGCGAAAATCAATGGCGCCCGTGCCTCGGTGCAGGCAGGCGCTGCCCTGGCCCATGCGCGATGGCTGGTCGATGGTGCGGTCGCCACCGCCACTTCGGTGACGATGGAAGGCACCAGTATCCCCATTGCGAACGGCTACCCTGACGCTACCGGCATCCTGGTGGCGGCTGGCATCACGGAGCCGGATTTCAAAGTGACGCCCGCTGCGGGAACGACGCCGTTGTCGATCGCTGCCGATGCTACCCATCTGGCCTGCGCTTTCACCTATACGGCCGCTGCCGCTGCCAGTACCGCGCCGACGATAAGCGTTGCGCCTGGCCTCGGCAGTTGTTAATGGCGTAAGCCCCGCATGCGGCGGCAGGTCGCGTCGCATGCAATCCGCCTGGTTCGCCAGGCGTTTTTATTCTTCCGGGCATGTTTCAGCCGGCATGTCGCTCATTGCCACAGGTGTACACGATGCTGTCTCCAGCAGGTTTGATGTTTGCCGGACCAGCCAGCCGTGGGCGCCGGCAGCGCGGCTTCACCCTGGTCGAGCTGATCGCCGTGCTGGTGGTGGGCGGCTTGCTGGCGGCCGTCGCCATGCCGCGCTTCTTCCAGCAAGACAGTTTTGACGCGCGCAGCTTTGCCGATCAAAACGTGAGCATGCTGCGCTATGCGCAAAAACTGGCGATCGCGCAAAACCGTCCCGTCTTCGTGCAGCTCGACGGCACCCGCATTGCCCTGTGTTTCAATACTGCCTGCGACGCGGCCAACCGCGTCTTGCCGCCTGCGGGCGGCAACAGCGGACGCAAAGCCACCTTGAGCGCCTGCGCCAATACCACGGCATGGCTGTGCGAAGCGGCACCCGGCAAGATCAGCTACAGCGCGCCGTTGGACATCGCCGCTTTTTATTTCAATGCCCTGGGCCGCCCTTACAAGTCCACTGACACCGAGCCCGTTTCGAGCTTTCCTGCGCGCATCAGCATCGGCATCAGCGGCGGCGGCATGACGCGCAACATCATCGTCGAAGGGGAGACCGGCTATGTCCATTACTAGGGACGCAGCCATGGCGGCGCGGGGGACGGTGCAGCGGGGCGTGACCCTGATCGAGCTGGTCATCTTCATCGTGGTGGTCAGCATCGCCGTAGTTGGCCTGCTGCAAATCTTCGCCCGCACCACGGCCAGCAGCGCCGATCCGCAATTGCGCAAGCAGGCGCTGGCCATCGCCGAAGCCATGCTTGATGAAATCGAAGGGGCACGGTTTACGTTTTGCAATCCGCTCGCCGATCCGGCGGCCGATACGGCGAAGAATGCCGCGCCGTTCGACAGCGCCACCAACCCCGACGGCTGCAATACGCCGCAAAATGTGAGCGCGACGGTGCCCGCCACGGGCCGGCCTTATTACAATGTCAGCGACTATGTGCGGGCTTTCAATGCTCCCGTAGAGTATGCCGATGACGCGGCCGGAAATGGCTTTCCTGCCGGCTATGCGGTGAGCGTTGCCATCGCCCCCGACGCGGGACTGGGGCCAGCCGACGCCAGGCTGCCTTCGGCCGCCGCGCCCGTCAACATGAATGTCTTGCGCATCACGGTCACCGTGACTTACGGCACGAATCAGCAGATCGTGCTGGCCGGCTACCGCACGCGCTACGCGGGGGATGCCGTCCCATGATGACTTTTCCATTCCCCCGGCAGCGCGGTTTCACCTTGATCGAACTGATCGTGGTGATCATCATCACGGCCATCGTCGCCGGCATGGTGACGGTGTTCATTCGTGCCCCCGTGCAAAGCTACCTGGATGTGACCGCTCGCGCCGAATTGGCCGATGCGGCCGATACGGCATCGCGGCGCATCACGCGCGACGTGCGCCTGGCCTTGCCCAACAGCGTGCGCGTGACGAACAGTGCAAGCGACAGTTATCTGGAGTTGCTGCTGACCAAGACGGGCGGGCGCTATCTGTCGGAAGATGACGATCTCAGCGTGACGCCGGGCAATGTGCTGGCCTTTGACCCCCTCACGCCGGCAAGCAAGCCGAACATCTTCACCATCGTGGGCGCCGCGCCATCCGGCTTGCAAGCCATCGTTCCCGGCGACTTTATCGTCGTCAACAATCTGGGCGCACAGCCTCCCGTGAACGCCTACAATTGCAGCGGGCAGTGCAACCGCGCCCAGGTCGCTTCCATCAGCGGCAACGATGTCACGCTGGCGAGCAACCCCTTTGTCGTGCAAACGCCGTCCATGCCATCGCTCAGCTATCGTTTCCAGGTGGTCAGCATGCCGGTGACCTACCATTGCGCGCCGAATGCGAACGGCACGGGCACGTTGACGCGCTATGCCGGCTATGTGATCCAGCCTGCCCAGCCGGTGAACGCCGCCGCTGCGCCGCTGCAAGGCGCCCCGTCGGCGGCGCTGATGGTCAAACAGGTTGCCAGCTGCAGCTTTTCCTTCGCCGCCCTGGCCAACGTGCAGCGCGGCCTGGTCAGCGTCAGCCTGACGCTGGGCGCGCCCGGCGGCAACGCGGGCCAGCTCACGCTGGTGCAACAGGCACAGGTCAATAATTCGCCATGACAAACTCCATTTTTCCCATGCCGCCCGGGAGGCCCTCATGTCGCCCGGCGCGCGGCTTCAGCATCGTCACCGCCATTTTTCTGCTGGTGGTGCTGTCCGCGCTGGGCGTGGCGCTGCTCTCCATCTCCACCATGCAGCATGCCGAGTCGGCGCTGGACGTGCAGGGCGCGCGCGCCTACCAGGCGGCCCGTGCCGGCATGGAGTGGGGCGTGTACCGGCAGCGCGTCGACGGAAAATGTGTCGCCAGCAGCAATTTTTCGCTGCCCGCAAATGGCGCGCTAAGCGGCTTTAGCGTGACCGTGCGCTGCATGCAGGCGGCGGGCGCATTGCCCCGTTTCCAGGTGATTGCCACCGCCTGCAACCAGCCTGTGGGCGGCGTTTGCGCCACTGTCAACGCCACCAACAATCCCGATTATGTGCAACGCGTCGTGCAGGCGGAGTTTTAAGCGCGGCACGCTAAAGGAGTAACATGCAGGCA
This sequence comes from Janthinobacterium lyxosi, assembly GCF_051380665.1. NCBI lineage: Bacteria > Pseudomonadati > Pseudomonadota > Betaproteobacteria > Burkholderiales > Oxalobacteraceae > Janthinobacterium > Janthinobacterium lyxosi. The sequence goes on along the minus strand of NZ_JBNYXM010000016.1, from coordinate 112,463 downwards.
GTCACCGCGTTGTGGATAGCCGCACTGGCCCGACTGGCCGCCCTGGCCATGCTCTGTTGCGCGCCGGCCCAGGCGGCAACCTACGCCAATACCAGTTTTGCCTACAGCTGGATCGACGCCAGCAGTCATGCCAAGCTCGGTTATAACACCTCGCCCTACCGATTCAACGGTTCCGCAGGCTGCGGCACCACGCCGCCCATCCTCGACGACACGCTCAGCGATGCCTTGCCCATCGGCTTCAGCTTCATGTATTCGGGCGTGGCCTTCACCACTTTGCGCGTGATGACGAATGGCCGGGTGCAATTCAATAACAATGTCACTTGCGGCTATGGCAGCCCGGTACAGACGCTGCCCTATCCGGACAGCAGCTTGAATTACACCATGCGTATCTATGGCAACGACCTCGATCCCACGTCGAAACTGGAATTGCCCAGTTACAACACGGCTTGCGCCAGCCGCCTCACTTGCTACGTCAGCTACGCCACCATCGGCACCGCGCCGTATCGCAGCTTCGTGGTGACCTGGAACAAGGTGCCGGAATGGACCACGGGGGCCAATCCCACGGGTTCCTACACGCTGCAATTGATCTTGCAGGAAAACGGTGAGTTCGTTTATCAGTATGGCGCCGCCGTGGCGGGGCCGTCCGCCAAGCTGGGGCAGATAGGCTGGCAAGCGGACAGCAACGATTACGACACGCCGCAAACAGGTTTCCCTGTCACGAATTCGGCGATCAAGTTCTACATTCCCCGTCCGGTGATCGAGTACCGCATGGAGCAGCCCAGCTGGAACAATACGCCCGACCAAGTAACCGACACCAGCGGCAACGGGCGCGATGGCACGGTGCTGGGCGGCGCGCAGACGATCGCCGCCGGCCGCGTCTGCCGTGCCGCCAGCTTTCCCCTCAATACCAGCACCGCCGCCATGAATGCGATCGACAGCGGCCTGTCGGTGCCTGGTACCATGGGCGGCGCCGGCACCATCACATTCTGGTACAAGGCCAACACGGCCTGGTCCGGCAGCGGCGCGCGCGATGCGCAACTGCTCGACGCCACGCAAATGAATAACGAATGGTTTTTTCTCGTGCGGCGCAGCACGGGCGCCTTGCGCTTCGTCGTCACGGACAGCCTGGGCAATCAGCGCGTGGTGGAAACGGCTGCCAATAGCGTGCCTGCCGGTACCTGGAAGCATATTTCGGTAAGCTGGAGCTTCAATGCGCTGGCGGCGTCGAATAGCGACCGCCTGCGCATCTACGTCGATGGCGTGCTGCAAAAGGAGTCGGCGTTTACCACGGCGGCGGTGGTCTCGCCGCGCATCGGCAGCCTGTATATCGGCGATAACCGCAGTGGGGCGACGGGGCTCAATGGCAGCGGCAATTCCACCGACGGGGCCATCGACGAATTGCGTGCCTATAATTACGAGGGAGGCCTGGCGCTGGTGCAGCGCGACCAGAACCTGAGCCAGGCCGGCTGCCTGAACCACTATGCGGTGACGAATGCGGGCACGGGCCTGACTTGCCAGCAAAGTACGCTCACGGTCACGGCGCATGACGTCAACCATAACAATATCGTGATGCCCAACAACACCACGCAAATCCAGCTGAGCACATCGAACGGCATAGGCGACTGGGCCTTGATCGCCGGCTATGGCGTGCTCGACAATGGCGCCCTGAACGATGGCGTGGCGACCTATCTGTTCAACGGCGAATACCAGGCCGTGTTCGGCCTGAGCAGCGGCACGGCCGCTACCGTCAGCGTGAACGTGACGGATGGCCAGTTCACGGAGCAGGAAGATCAGTCGCTGGTGATCAAGGCATGCGCGGTGGCCCGTTTCAACGCCTGCGAGGCGACGTCGCCCCGCTGCACGCCCAGCACCAGCAGCATCAGCTATGCCCGCCTGAATACCAAGCTGGCCGACACCGCCTTCAAGCTGGACCTGGTGAAGCTGAAGACAGACGCCAGCCTGGAAACGAGCTTCAACGGCGCGGCCACGGTGGATTTGCTGGTCAATACCGCCACCGGCGTGGCGCTGGGCGCGAATAACTGCCCGGCCAGCCAGACGGCCGTGATTCCGCTGGGTCTGGTGGCGTTCACGGGCGGCTATTCGAGCGCGAATGTGAGCATCCCGGCCACCGCCATCAGCGCCGTGGCGCCCAGGTACGGCGCCTACCGCGACGTGCGCGTGCGCGTGACTTGCACCGCGGCCGTGTGCGGCAGCGCCAATGTGGGTTGCTCGACCGACAGTTTCGCCGTGCGGCCACAGCAATTTACGCTCAGCTCGAACATGAGCAACAGCGCCCTGAACGGCACGCCCAGCCTGGCGGCGGGCGCCCAGTTCACCTTGGGCGCGGCGGCCGTCGCCGGCTACAACGGCACGCCGCTGGTCGACAATTCCGCCGCGGGACAAAAAATCGTCGGCTTCGTCAGTGCCAGCGACTATAGCGACCGCCTGAGTTCAAGCTCCAACGCCAGTCCGTTTCCGCTTGGACAGGCGGTGCTGGCCAGCGGCCAGGCCAGCAGCAGCGACGTGACTTACAGCGATGTGGGCACCTTCCGCATGTTGCCGGAAGCAGTGCTCGACAATGCCTACACCAGCGTCGACCAGCCTGGCGACTGCGTGATCGGCAGCAGCAGCAATACGGCCGTGAATGGCAAGCTTGGCTGCAATATCGCTAACCAGGCGCAAAGCCCGACACCCGTCTTCGGCCGCTTTTTTCCTGACCACTACGCGCTCACGGGCGCACTGACGGCCGCCTGCGGCGGCTTTACCTACATGAGCCAGCGCGAACTGGGCGTCGTGCTGGGCGCGACGGCCTTGAGCAAGGGCAATCAGATCCTGGGGCGTTACGGCAGCGCCTATCCCGCCCTGGCCGGCGTGGTCGTGGGTGCCCGCGATGGCAGTACGACGCTGGCCGCCAGCCGCCTGTCGCCCGCCTTGCCCGCCTTTGCCTGGAGCCAGGGCCGCAGCGGCCGTTCTTACGCCACCGACAGTGCCGGCTACGCGGTGGGCAGCACGCAAGTGACATTGGCCGGCAGCGGCGGCCTGTCGGCGGGCGAATTGATCAAGTTCAGCGGCGACAATGCGATTTATACGGTGCAGGCCGGCGTCGCCGGTGCCGGCATGCTGACCCTGGCATCTCCCGGCTTGCTGCAGGCTATCCCGCCCACTGCGACGGGCATGGCGGTGCTATATAGTTTTAACCGGCTGTCCAGCGGCCAGGATGGACCATACGATAATTTTTCGCTGATGGTGGCCATCAGCGACGCCGACGGGGCGCTCATTTCCAGCGTCAACGGATTGGCCGTTACCCCTGCGGCCAGCGTGGCGGTCGGCAATACCAAGTTGCGCCACGGCCGCATGCAGGTCGCCAATATGTATGGCTCGGAACGGCGCGCGCTGCTGGTGCCGCTGGCCGCGCAATATTGGAATGGCACGGTGTTCGTCAGCAATGCGCTGGATAACTGCACGGCCTTGCTGCGCAAGAATTTCCAGTTGACCAATTATGTCAATCTGACGGAGGCCCAGATGCCCGCCGCTACCGCGCTGCCGCTCGACAGCGGCTTGCTGCAGCAGGGCGATGGCAGCGTGCTGCTGGCCAAGCCGGCCGCGCCGGTGACGAAAAAAGGCTCGTTGATGCTGCAGTCGCTGATTCCCTACCTGCCGGGACAGGCGCGTGAAACCATCGGCGTGTTCAAGAGCGAGCCGCTGCTTTTTATCCGCGAGGTGTTTTGAGGGACGGATTTTTGGAGTCGTGTGATATTCGTGGTGTTTTCTTGAAAATTCATTATCAATAGTTCATTTTTCAGACTGTTTTCCCATGCGATGAATTAAAATTGATTCAATGCATCATTCGCGCGGCAACGTTGCCGAAGCACTTCTATTCTCGGGATCGGTCGCATGGGTTTATTTGTAAAAGCAAAAAGACAGGATGGCTGGCTGGCGACATCGTTTGCCGGTGATGGCATGTGTGCCGCCGTTGTTTTGCGGCGCGCGGGCGAGCGGCCGCTGGTGCAGGCGGCGGCGTTTTATGCCGGCCGCAAACCCGTGCCGGCCGCTACCCTGGAAAAGCTGAACAAGGACATGCAGGCCCAGTTTTACCGTTGCAGTACCCTGCTCGGCGCCGGCGAATACCAGTTGCTGACACTCGATGCGCCGAATGTGCCGCCCGAGGAACTGAAAACCGCCGTCGGCTGGCGCTTGAAGGATATGCTTGATTTCCCGCTGGCTGAGGCCACCATCGACGTGGTCGGGATCCCTGCCGATAAAAATGCGCCCGGGCGCGGCCTGTCCCTGTTCGCCGTTGCCGCGCGCAACGCCCCTTTGGCCCAGCGCCAGGCACTGTACACCGAGTGCAAGATAGCGCTGACTGTGGTCGACATCCCGGAAATGGCGCAGCGCAATGTGGCGGCGCTGATGGAACCGGAGGGACGCGGCCTGGCCGTGCTGTCTTTTGACGGCGAGGGCGGCTTGCTGACGGTGACGTTTGACGCCGAACTGTATCTGGCGCGCCGCATCGACGTTACGCAGGCCCAGTTGGCCGATGTCGAGGATGACCGGCGGCGGCAGTATTACGACAGAATTACCTTGGAATTGCAGCGCTCGTTTGACCATTTTGACCGTCAGTTTCATTTTATTAGCATCTCCAAGCTGGTGCTGGCGCCGACCGGCAGCGAAGGTTTGCATGGCTACCTGGCGGACAATCTGTACATGCCTGTGGAAATGCTGGACCTGGCGCAGCTGTTCGATTTTTCCCGCGTGCCCGACTTGCAAGCTCCCGCCAGCCAGGCGCGCTTTTTCCTGTCCCTGGGCGCGGCCCTGCGGCAAGAGGGGGCATTAGCGTGAGCCAGCAAATCAATCTGTTCAACTCCGCCTTTGAAAAGCAGAAGCAGGTACTGACGGCTGCGGGCATGGCACAGGCACTGGGGCTGATGCTGCTGGCCAGTGGCGCCCTGGCCTGGTACGGCGCACACCAGGTGGCCGTGCTGGAACGCGCGGCGGACGACAGCAAGGTCATGCTGGCCGCGCGCGAGGCGCGGCGGGCGGATGTGCTCACGCGTTTCCCCACGCCGCAAAAGGATCCCCTCATCGCGCGCGCGCTGGGCCAGGCTGAAGCCGATCGCGCCGCCTTGTTCGAGGCCCAGACTATCTTGCAAGGTGGCGAGCTGGGCAACACGCAGGGTTATGCCGATTATTTCCGTGCCTTTGCGCATGCCAGGGTAAATGGTTTGTGGCTGACGGGGGCGAGCATCGTCGGCGCTGGTAAGGAGATCGGCCTGCAGGGGCGCACCGTGCAGCCGGATCTGGTGCCTCAGTATATTCGCGCCCTGTCCAGGGAGTCTGTGCTGCAAGGAAAATCGTTTGCGCGCCTGGATATGGCTGCTGCGCAAATTCCTGCCGCCGCGCCGCCGCTGTCGGCGCCGCCGCCGGGTGCGATGGCCGCCGCCGTGGCTGCACCGTCGCTGCGATTTATCGAATTCAGTTTGCAATCGTCGGCGGCGCCTGCCGGCGGCGCGGCAGGGGCGGTGAAAGAATGAAACAACAATGGCAAAAAATTGCCCTGAAAATCGATGCGCTCAGCGTGCGCGAGCGTGCCATGATTTTTGGCGCCGGTGTCGCGCTGCTGATTTTTATCGTTTTTTATCTGTTTGTCGACCCTCAGATGACCCGGCGCAAGGCGCTGGCCGACACTATTGTCCAGCGACAGCAGGCCGCCGCCGTCATCGATGGCGAAGTGGCGCAAAGGATGGCGGCGCATGCCGGCGATCCGGATCAGCAAGACCGGATCCGGCTGGAACGCATCAAGCAGGAAACCCAGCAGATGCGGCATGCCTTGCAGTCCACGCAAAATGGCCTGGTGGCGCCGGAGCGCGTCGTGCCGATGTTGCAGCAACTGCTGAAACAGCAAGCCCGCTTGCAACTGGTGTCGCTGCTCACCCTGCCGTCCGGTGTCATGGGGCAGGGCGGTCATGGTCCCGTCGCCGCGACGCCTACGCCCGCCGCTGCGGCGCCAGCGGAGCCCACACCGGCGAAGGCGCCAGCCCTGCTATACCGGCATGGTGTGGAAGTCGTATTGCGTGGAAATTATCTGGATATGGTGAATTATATGGACGCCCTTGAGGCGATGCCGGCCCATGTGTTTTGGGGTAAGGTCAACATGAAGGTCGAGCAGTATCCCAACGCCACGCTGAGCCTGACCTTGTACACGCTCAGCCTGGATGAGAAATGGATCGCGCTGTGATGCGCGCCAGGCGCTACGCCGGCGTTGGGACTATGCTGCTGGCCTTGGCGCCATGGGCCTTTGGACAGGGCCTGGTCGATCCGACCAGGCCGCCCGATGCAGTGCCTGCCGGGGGCAGTGCGGTGTCCACCCGCGCGGCTGGGCCGCAGCTGCAATCGGTGTTGATTTCCAATCAACCTGGCGGACGGCGCCTGGCCGTGATCGATGGCCGCAGCGTGCGCGCGGGCGACAAGCTGGGCGGCGCAGTTGTCGTCAGCATAGGCGAGGCGAGCGTGGTGCTGCGGCGTGGCAAGACCTTGGAAACGCTGCGTTTGTATCCGAAGACGGTCGATGCGAATGATGCAATGCATGTACGAAGGAAACAGGTTCATGTCACCCAATAAACACAAGGCGGGAATGCGGAAAATACTTGAAATAAGCAAGCAGGCAAGCGTCCTGGGACTTGCTGCGGGTTTGTGCGCCTGCAACGTCGCGCCTGTGAAGCGCGACACCTACAATGCGATCAAGCAGCAGGTGGCAGGCGCAGTGGCCACCACCAGCCCGGCGGCGCAGTCGGCAGCGGTGGAAAACGCGCTGTTGCCGCCGGCGTCCGCGCTGGCCGCGCAGTTGCCCAAGGCGCGCGGCGTGCTGGACGAGCGTTTCAATGTCGCGTTCAACAACGTTCCGGCACGCCAGTTCTTTCACTCGCTCGTCAACGGCACGCGCTACAACATGCTCGTGCATCCGGATGTGCAGGGTAATATTTCCGCCAACCTGAAAGATGTGACCCTGTTCGAGGCGCTCGACGCCGTGCGCGAGATGTATGGCTATGATTACAAGGTCGATGGCACGCGCATCGCGATTCGGCCCCTCACCATGCAAACCCGCATGTTCCAGGTCAATTACCTGACGGGCAACCGCAAGGGCACGTCGAATTTGCGCGTGTCCTCGACGTCGGTGTCGTCTGCGGGCACCAGCAACAGCGGCCAGAGCGGGGGATCCAACGGCCAGCAGTCGCAGCAGAACCAGCCGCAGCAGCCAGGCCAGCCCGGCAGCCAGGTACAGCAGGATAGTTCCAACCTGAGCACCACGTCGGACAGCAATTTCTGGGCAGAATTGAAAGAATCGCTGGGCGCCATCATCGGTGGCACGGGCGATGGCCGCAAGGTGGTGATCAGCCCGCAGTCTGGCGTCGTCGTGGTGCGCGGCATGCCCGAGGAATTGCGCGCCGTCGACCTGTACCTGAAAGCGACGCAGCTGTCGGTGGACCGCCAGGTGATCCTGGAAGCCAAGATTCTCGAAGTGGAATTGAACGATAATTTCCAGACCGGCATCAACTGGGCCTCGTTTGCCTCCATCAAGAGCGGCCACACGAACCGCATCTCGACGGGCTTCATCCAGCCGGGCGGCACCCTGGCGCCGCTGCCGTTCAATGGCGGCCAGCCGCCGAACATGACGACTGGCAACGGCCTGACGGCCAGCAGCGGTTTTGGCTTGAGCTCGGCGGCCACGGCTGCCGGTTCGATGTTCGGCCTGGCCTTCCAGACCGCCAACTTTGCCGCCATGATTACCTTCCTGGAATCGCAAGGCGCCGTGCACGTGCTGTCGAGTCCGCGCATCGCCACCATGAACAACCAGAAGGCCGTGCTGAAGATAGGCACGGACGAATTCTTCGTCACCGGCGTGAGCACCACCGTGACGTCGACCGGCACTACGGGCGGCACCACCTCCAGCCCGAACGTCACCTTGCAGCCATTCTTTTCCGGTGTGGTGCTCGACGTGACGCCGCAGATCGATGACCAGGGCAATATCATCCTGCACGTGCATCCGTCCGTCAGCCAGGTCACCACCATCAGCAAGGAAATCGACCTGGGCAGCGCCGGTTCGCTGAAACTGCCGCTGGCCGCTTCCAGCACCTCGGAAATGGACAGCATGGTGCGCAGCCAGGATGGACGCATCGTCGCCATCGGCGGCCTGATGCGCCAGGCCACCACCTCGGACCGCTCGCAAGTGCCGGGCGCGGGCGATATTCCCGTACTGGGCGCCTTGTTCCGCAACACGGGGCAAGTGATACAGAAGCGCGAACTGGTGGTGCTGATCAAGCCCACCATCGTCGAGGGCGCCAACAGCTGGAACGAGGACTTGCTCGATTCGGGCAAGCGCATCGAGGCGCTCGACCCGCGCCGTCCGTCGGAGCGGCGCTAAATGTACCAGGCCCATTTCGGCTTGCGCGAGGCGCCGTTCGGCCTCACGCCCGATACCAGTTTCTTCTTCAACGGCCCGCAGTCGCAAAAGGCGCTCAACACCTTGCTGGTGGCGGCGCGCAATGGCGAGGGCTTCATCAAGATCACTGGCGAAGTGGGCACCGGCAAGACTTTTCTTTGCCGCAAGTTCATGCAATCGCTGGGGCCGGACTTCGTCACGGCCTACATCCCGAATCCGAACCTGCCGCCCCGTGCGCTGATCCTGGCGCTGGCCGACGACCTCGATGTGTTGCTGGAGAAAGATGCTGATCAGCATCAATTGCTCAAATCGCTCAACCTGCGCTTGCTCAACCTGGCGGCGCAGGGCAAGCGCGTGCTGCTGTGCCTGGATGAAGCGCAGGCGATTCCCGTCGACAGCCTGGAAGCCTTGCGCCTGCTGACGAACCTGGAAACGGAAAAGCGCAAGCTGCTGCAAATCGTGCTGTTCGGCCAGCCCGAGCTGGACGTCAAGCTGGCCCTGCCGGAAATCCGCCAGCTGGCGCAGCGCATCACCTTTCACTATCACCTGGGGCCTTTGTCGCGCGATGACGTGGATTTTTATGTGGCGCACCGCCTGCGCGTGGCCGGTTTCGATGGCGCGCGCCTGTTCAGCCGGGGCGGCGTGAGCAAGCTGTACATGGCTTCCGGCGGTATCCCGCGCCTGATCAACATCATGGCGCACAAGGCGCTGATGGTGGCGTACGGCGAAGGCCGGCAGCAGGTCAGCGGACGCCACGTGGCGCTGGCCGCCAGCGATACCCTGGCCAGCAAGCGGCGCCGCTTCTGGCAACGGCCGTGGCCGTGGCTGGCCGGCGCCGGCGTGCTGGCCGCCGCCTGCACCGTGAGCTGGACCTTATTGAACCGATGACGAAGATGAGCCTGTAGATGAGCCTGATTAACAAGATGTTGCAAGACCTCGATGCGCGCGGCACTCCCGATGGACGCGGCGACGCGGCCGGCATCCGCTCCGTGCCCGAACGCGAGCGGGGCGTGTCGCGCGCGCTGGTTTTCGGCGGCGCGGCCGGCTTGACGGCGGCCGCCATCGCCCTGGGCTGGGTGTACTGGAAGCGCCCGCCAGTACCGCCCGTGCTGGTCAGTGTGGCTACCACGCCGGTAGCGGCGCCCGTACCCCCTGTATCGGCGCCTGTCGCCGTTGCACCCGCGCCGGTTGCACCCGCCCGGGCGGCGGAACCCGAGCCAGTGTTCCAGGCCGAGGAGGCCGCCCCCGCGCCGGCGAAGCTACGGCTCGCCGAGTTGCGCCGCATCACGGAAAAACCCGCCAAGCCTGCCGCCGCGCTCGTGCTGAAGACGGCCGCGCCCGCCGCCAGCGAGCGCATCATTGACGGCAAGCAAGTCACTGCGCAGCAGCGCGTGGAGAATGAATACCGGCGCGCGCTGGCCCAGTTGCAGGATGGCCGCGTCTCGGACGCCATGCTGGCCTTGCAGCAGACCCTGCAGCTCGACCCGCGCCACCAGGGCGCGCGCGAAACCCTGGTGCGCCTGCTGCTCGAAGCGCAGCGCCCCGACGAGGCGGCCCGCCAGTTGCAGCTGAGCCTGGCACTGGACCCGAAACAGCCGGCGCAAGCGATGATGCTGGCCCGTTTACAGCTGGACAAGGCCAACGGCGGCACGGCCGCCCTCGACACCCTCATGCGCAGCCTGCCGCATGCCACGGACAATGGCGACTACCGCGCCTTCCTGGCCGGCGTGCTGCAGCGCGAACAGCGCTACCGCGAAGCGGCCGAGCACTACCAGTTGGCGCTGCAGACGGCGCCCGACAACAGCGTCTGGTGGATGGGCCTGGGGATAGCATTGCAAGCCGATAACCATCCGGCCCAGGCGCGCCAGGCCTTCGAGCGGGCCAAGGGCTTGCAAACCCTGTCGCCCCAGCTGCAGGCGTTTGTCGAGCGCAAGCTGGTGCCGTTGACGGCGGCTGTGGCGAAGTAACTATCACCTCAATGAAAGAAACCAGCTTGAAGCCTCTTAACCTGCTCATCGTTCTTTGCTGTCTTGCCAACAGCGCCCTGGCCGCACCCGCCAGCGCGCCTGCCAGCTACGTTCTTGACAATACCGAAGTGCGCGACATCCATGCGCAAGCCTTGAAGCGCGACTACCAGCTGTATGTGGCCTTGCCCGACTCCTATCGGCAGGGTAGCAAGCGCTATCCGGTGCTGTTCGTCGTGGATGCCAATTATTCGTTCGCCATCGTGCGCAATATCGCGCAGCGCCTGAACAAGCATGCGGGGATGGAAGAAGTGGTGGTGGTGGGGCTGTCATATGCGAATGGCGATGGCGGGGTGTACAGCCGTCGCCGCGACTACACGCCCACCACGCCGCGCAAGCATGACTACCGCTCGGACATGCCGGGACGGCAACCGGCGTTCGGCGAAGCGAAGGCCTATGGCCAGTTCGTCTCGGGCGAAGTGTTTCCCTTCATCGCACAGCATTACCGCGTCAACATGCAGCGCAAAGTGTTTATTGGCCACTCCTACGGCAGCCTGCTGGGCCTGCAATTCCTGCTGACGGAACCGCGCACCTTCGAGCATTACATCCTCGGCAGTCCATCGCTGTGGTACGACGCCGGCGTGATGTTCGAGCGCGAACAGGCGTATGCCGTCAGCCACAAGGACTTGCCTGCGTCCGTGTTCTTCGGCATCGGCGGACTGGAAAAGCTGTCGCCAGGAAAGAAACGTTCGCGCTCGGAAGACGCCGCCGACATGCTGGCCGACTTGCGCGAGTTCGATGGGAAGTTGACATCGCGCAAGTTTCCCGGCTTGAAGACGCGCCTGCGCGTCTTCAAGGATGAAGATCATGCGAGCGTGTTTCCTTTTGTGCTGACGCATGGATTGCGGGCGTACTTGACGTCCGCAAAATGAATGGCGCTCAGGGGCGCATCAATGCCGGCATGATCAGCTTGGTCAGCAATTTTTCGCTGAGCGCGTGGGCATCGCGCACCTGGAAGTTGGTCGTGGTGATGACGACCACGGCATCGAGTTCCGGCAGGACGAAGACGAAGTGGGCATCGTCATGCCGATGCGTTTCGACTTCGTCCTCGCCACGCGTGGCCTTCAGGCTGCCGATATCGAAGATGCTGCCGCGCGCGCCGTGATGCACGTCGCCATAGAATTGGCCGGACTTGAATTGGCGTGGAGTGCTCATATCGGCATGGTATGTGCGCCCGCCCGGACGGGCGAGCGCGGGCCGACGAATGGCGCCAGACGCAGGATGAACGGTCGATTCAGGGGAATGCGTGGCATGCGGAGGCGTCCGGATCCAGGCCGCCGGCCTGCGACGCCATCGCTTGTCAGGGCAGCCCATGCTGTTTACAACCGCGCCTCATCGCCCCACACATGCCGCATGCTGAAATGCAAGCCGGCATCGTCTTCATGCAGCGACGAAACGATGGCAAAGCGGCTGTCGGCCGTGTCGCGCGGGGCGAGCTGTATCAGCTCGGCGGCGGCCAGCGGCGCGCCCAGCGGGTCGCTGAGCGGATGCACGTGGGCGGCGCCCCGTTGCGTGACCACGCCCAGTTCGCCGCTGCGCAGGCGCACCAGGGTGCCGGGCGGGTATTTGCCCAGCAGCTTGACGAACTGTTCTCCCAGCAGCGGGTCGATGGGCACGCCCTGGTCGAGGAAAATGTGTTGCAGCGCTTGGTCGGGCACGATGGAGCGGCGGTAGTTGCGCGCCGAGACGCGGGCGCAATAGCGGTCGGCCAGGCCGATCAGCTTGGCGTTTTGCAAGATTTCATCGGCCGTGCGGCCCTGCGGGTAGCCGCTGCCGTCGTCGTTTTCGTGGTGCAAGAGCACGCAACTGAGCCATTCCTCGTCGTCGACGCCGGCACAGCGCAGCAGTTCCGTGCTTTCCTGCGGATGCAGACGCACGATGCGCATTTCTTCGTCATTCAGGGGGCCGCGCCGGTCCTGGAAGCTGTCGTGGTGGCGCAGCATGCCGACGTTCATGGTCAGCGCGGCCGCGCCGATCAGTAATAGTTCATCGTGGGACTTGTGCATGCTGCGGCCCACCAGCATGGCCAGCAGCGCCGTTTCGATGCAGTGGCGCACGGCGTAGCTGCCGGCGATCTGGTTGAGCAGTATGCTGGCCAGGGCGATGTCGGCATCGTGCCCGAGCGCGCGCAGCAGTTCGCGGGCTATGTCGCGCACGTCGCGCTCGGCATTGCTTTCGCTGCGCAAGTCCAGCAGCAGCCGTTCCAGGCGCTGCGCCGCCTGGTTCAGCAGGCGCAGCACGGATGGCTGCTCGGGCGTGCCCACGTACAGGCCCAGCTGCAGCAAGCGGCCCAGCTGCGCGCCGTCCGTGATGATCTGCCCCTTGCGTAGTTGCGGGCCGGCACTATGGTCAGCCAGAAACAAATCCCAGGGCAGGGGTTCGCCGGGAACCAGGTCGGCCGGGCCGATGCGACGCTGTACCATGCTGTCATCCTTTGCTCCGCCGTGGCGAAGCCATGCTCAGTGCTCGGTTAAATGCTGCGCAGACGCTCCAGCGCCAGGCGCAAGGTGTCGTCCTGCTTGGCAAAGCAGAAGCGCACGATGCTTGACTCCTTGCCCTGCGCGTAAAACGCGGACACGGGAATGGCGGCCACCTTGATTTCCGTCGTCAGCCATTCGGCGAACTGGGCTTCGGTCTCTTGCGAAATGGCATCGTAGCGCACGCACTGGAAATACGTGCCGTCGGCAGGCAGCAGGGTAAAGCGGCTGCCCGCCAGGCCGTCGCGGAACAAATCGCGCTTGCGCTGGTAAAACGCGGGCAAGTCCAGGTAGGGCTGCGGGTCCGCCATGTAGCCGGCCAGGCCGTGCTGCATGGGTGTGTTGACGGTAAACACGTTGTATTGGTGCACCTTGCGAAATTCCGCCGTCAGGGCCGCGGGCGCCGCCACATAGCCCACTTTCCAGCCCGTCACGTGATACGTCTTGCCGAAGCTGGAGACGATGAAGCTGCGCGCCGCCAGTTCCGCATGGCGCGAGAGCGAGGCGTGCGGCACGCCGTCGTACACCATGTGTTCGTAGACTTCATCGGACAAGATCAATATTTGCGTGCCGCGCACGATGTCGGCCAGCGCCGCCACGTCGGCAGGGCGCAGGATGGTGCCCGTCGGATTGTGCGGCGTGTTGATGATGATCAAGCGCGTCTTGCTGCTGACGGCAGCGGCCAGCTTGTCCCACGGCACGCTGTAGCCGGACTCTCCCACTTGCATGGCCACCAGCACGGGCACGCCGCCGGCCAGGGCGATGGCGGGCAGATAGCTGTCGTAAGCCGGTTCGATGACGATGACTTCGTCGCCCGGGTGCACGCTGCACAGGATGGCTGTAGTGAGGGTCTGCGTGGCGCCCGCCGTGACGGTGATTTCCGTGCCGGCATCATAGTTGTGGCTATACAGGCTGGCGATCTTCGCGGCAATTGCCTCGCGCAAAGGCGCGGCGCCCGTCATCATCGGATACTGGTTGTGGCCGGCGCGCATGGCGCCGCTGACCAGTTCGACCAATTCCGGCGCGCAATCGAAGTCGGGAAAGCCCTGGCCCAGGTTGACGGCGCCATGCTGGGCCGCCAGGCTGGACATGCGGGTAAACACGGTGGTGCCCACTAGAGGCAAACGGGTGGTCAGGCTGGGAGTCAGATGGGGCAGGGACGGGCTGTTCATGGACGGTAGGGTCGCGGTGCGCAAAGTGGAATCGTTCCCCATTCTAGCGCAGCGCGTGGCGTTGCGTGCGGGCCTTGATGGCTCAGCCTGGCAAGGCCCAGCCTTCCGGCAGCATGATCTTGAACATGCCGGCCTTGGCCGTCTTGCGGGCCAGTTTCAGCAGCGCCTTATCCTTGGTGATGAGGATGTCGGCGTTGGCGTCGCGCGCCAGTTCGAGGAATTTCTGGTCATCCTTGTCCGTGCAGACGGGCAGGCGCACGCCGGACACGGGCGGTGCGACTACCGCGATGTGGGCGTCGAAGCGGGCCGCGGCAAGCAGACGGCTGGCTTCATCGAGCGGCAGATGTTTGTAATGCAAGACGACCAGATATTCCGCGCGGCAATCTTCGCGCGTGATGGCGTGCACGGCGCCGCTTTCCATGGCCGCCAGCAGGGGCGCCCAGCGCGGGTCGTTGAAGACGAACAGGTCGAGGCAAACGTTGGTGTCGAGGACGAGTTTTTGTGGAGCAGGTATCATGTCGGCAATTCTATTCTGTAGTGATAATTTATGTTGATCGTGCTTTCGCCCGCCAAGAGTCTCGACCTGGAGACGCCGCCAACAACCTCGTTGCACAGCACCCCCGATTTTCTCGACCATTCCGCCCAGCTGATAGAGCGCATGCGCCAGTTTTCGCCCGCCGAAGTGGGCAGCCTGATGGGCATTTCCGACGCCTTGTCGGCCCTCAACGTAGCCCGCTACGCCTCCTGGACGCCCCAGCTGGCGGAAGCGCGCCAGGCCATCATGGCCTTCAATGGCGACGTGTATGCCGGTTTCGAGGCGCGCAGCCTGCAGCCGGCCCAGCTCGACTATGCACAGTCGCGCGTGCGTATCCTGTCGGGCCTGTACGGCTTGCTGCGCCCGCTGGACCTGATCCACCCGCACCGCCTGGAAATGGGCACGCGCCTGTCGACCACGCGTGGCAAGGATTTGTATGCGTTCTGGGGCGACACCATCACCAACGGCCTGAACCGTACCGCGCAAGAGCAGGGCGCGAAAGTGCTGGTTAATCTTGCTTCCGAAGAATATTTCAAATCCGTCAAGCCGCGCCAGCTGGACGTGCCCGTCATCGCGCCCGTGTTCGAGGATTGGAAGAACGGCAAGTATAAAATTATTTCGTTCTACGCCAAGCGCGCGCGCGGCATGCTGGCCCGCTATGCGGCCGTCAACGCCATCCGCGACCCGGAACAGCTGAAACAGTTCGACGTCGATGGCTATGGTTTCGTGCCGGAAGCGTCGAATGACACGAGCTGGGTGTTCCGGCGCAAAGTAGCTGAATAAGTAAAAAAACCGGGCTAGCCCGGTTTTTTATTGCAGCTTACTGCCAGAATTTCCACCACTTGCGTTCCTTGTTCACCCCTTCCGGGCTGAGGAATGCCGTGTTCGGGTAGTTCTTGGTCAGCACGCGCAGGGCGTCATCGCGCAGGTCGGTCAAGCCCAGCTTGTCATACGAGCGATACATGATGAACAGCGCTTCTTCAATGGCAGGCGAGGCTGCAAAGTCGCTCACCGTCGTTTGCGCGCGGTTGGCGGCGGCCAGGTAGGCGCCGCGGCGGTAGTAATAGCGCGCCACGTGCACTTCGTATTTCGCCATGGCATCGATCAAATAGTTCATGCGGGCCAGCGAATCGGGCGCGTACTTGCTATTTGGAAACTTGTCGACCAGTTGCTTGAAGGCCGCAAACGCTTCGCGCGTGGCTTTCGGATCGCGCTCGGTCGGGTCTTGTTCGTACAGGAAGTTCAGGAAGCTGATCTGGTCATTAAAGCTGATCAGGCCACGCAAGTAGTACATATAGTCTACATTGGCGTGGTTCGGATGCAACTTGATGAAGCGTTCGACGGCAGCCAGTGCCTGCGCCTGGTCTCCCGCCTTATAATACGCGTAAGCGATCTCCATCTGCGCTTGCAGAGCATAGTTGCCGAAAGGATAGTTAGCCTCCAGCTTCTGGAACAGGCCGATTGCAGCTTCATAGTGCTGCCCGGCCATTTCTTCACGCGCCTCCGAGTATAATTTCGTAACGGACCAGTTTTTGGTCTCATCCACTTTTTCAGGCAACAAGCTGCAAGCGGACATGCCGAGCAGAACGACTGAAGCGACTACCAACGATAATTTTTTTTGCATGACGTTTTGCAAGAAGGTTTTAACCAAGATTTTACAATAGGCTGATTATAGCCGATGGGAATGCTGTGATATTAACTCCGAAGCCTAATTTGGCTGACCCCGTGTTTGACTCCCTTTCTGACCATGGCGCCGAAGATGCGTTTGACGGCGATTTTGCCGCCGACGACGCCTTCGAGATCATGGCCCCGATTACATTGGAACTGACGCCGGACGCCTGCGGCCACCGCCTCGATAAAGTGATCTCCAAGCTGGTGCCGCAATACTCGCGCAGCCGCTTGCAATTGTGGCTGGAAGCCGGTTTCGTGACCGTCGATGGAAAAGTTGCCAAACGCAACATGACCGCCTATGGCGACGAGAAGATCGTCATTCTGCCGCAAAGCGCGCCGGAAGACGAGGCTTTTAAGCCGGAAGCGATGGAATTGAACATCGTGCACGAAGATGAACATATCATCGTGATCAACAAACCGGCCGGACTGGTCGTGCATCCGGGCCCCGGCAACTGGTCGGGCACATTGCTCAACGGCCTGCTGCACCACTGTCCGCAACTGGCCGGCGTGCCGCGCGCCGGCATCGTGCACCGCCTGGACAAGGATACCAGCGGCCTGATGGTGGTCGGCAAGACCCTCGCTTCGCAAACGGACCTGGTGCGCCAGTTGCAGGCGCGCACCGTCAAGCGCGAATATTTCGCGCTGGTGTGGGGCACGCCGAAAATGGCAGGCACCATCGACGCATCCATCGCGCGCCACCCGCGCGACCGGGTCAAGATGGCCGTCTCGGAAAACTTTACGGCCAAGCCCGCCATCACGCACTATGAATTGATCGGCAGCGGCGAACTCGACCGCCGTCCCGTCAGTCTGATGCAATGCCGCCTGGAAACGGGCCGCACGCACCAGATTCGCGTGCACATGCAGCATTTGGGGTTTGCGCTGGTTGGTGACTCCGTGTACGGCAAGCAGCACCTGGTGTCCGTCTTCTCGCGCCAGGCATTGCAGGCGCGCCGCCTTGGCCTCGTGCATCCGGGCACCCTGGAAGCGTGCGAATGGATCGTGCCGCTGGCCGATGATTTCGCTGAACTGATCGCCACAGCCGGCATTCCCGAGCCGGAACAGGTCTGATGACGGCACCGTTGCCTTGCCTTATACCCCATTGGCCCGGCCTGCCCGCCAACGTGGGCGCGCTGGCGACCGTGCGTGCGGGCGGCGTCAGCCAGCAACCATATGGTGACGGGCAGGGCGGCGGTGGCTTGAACCTGGGCGTGCACGTGGGCGACGAGCCCGCGCACGTGGCCGCCAACCGCGCGCGGCTGGCGGCTATCTTGCCATCCGAGCCCGCCTGGCTGTCGCAGGTGCATGGCGTGGCCGTGATGGACGCGGCCAAGCTGCACGGTTGCGTGCGCGACGCCGACGCCAGCATCGCCACGCAGGCGGGGGCCGTATGCGTGGTGATGACGGCCGATTGTCTGCCGGTGCTGTTCAGCTCAAACGATGGCCTGGTCGTCGGTGCGGCCCACGCGGGCTGGCGCGGCCTGGCCAACGGCGTCCTGCAGCGCACGCTGGAAAACATGCGGGCGCAGGGCGCGACGGATATCCTCGCCTGGCTGGGGCCGGCCATTGGTCCGCAGCAATTCGAAGTGGGACAGGATGTGCTGCAAGCGTTTCGCGACGGCGCGCGCGACGCTGCCGAGCGGCAAGTGCTGAGCGATGCGTTCGCCGCCATCGATGGCAAGCCGGGCAAGTACCTGGCCGACATCTATGCCCTGGCGCGCACCATGCTGCTGCGCGATGGCGTGGCGCAAGTGGCGGGCGGGGAGTATTGCACCGTCAGCGATGCGACGCAGTTTTATTCGTACCGGCGCGATGGCGTCACGGGAAGACAGGCCAGCTTGATCTGGCGCAAATAATCTGCACGGCAGACACTTATGTGTCTGCCGTTTTTGTTTTATCGTCTGCCGAGGCAAGCGCGCGCGTCTGCATCTCAGCGATGCGCGCCGCCTTGCGTTTGCGTCGCCGCGAGCCCGTCAGATAGAATAGGATGGACAGCGGGATGACGCAGTACAGCACGAAGGTCATCACCCCGGCAACGATGGACGGTTCCGTCAGCGCCATGAGGCCGACGACATAGATCCAGGCAACAGCGGTCATGAGCATCATGAGTATTGGCAGTCAGTAAGAGTTTGCATGAAGTGATCCAAAAGTATTTATTTTTCGACTACGTTTCGGCGCCTAACAAAATCGTAGCGAGCGGAAGGGAGAGGTGGCTAAGAAGCGCAACCGTACTATGGTACGGTGAGCATCGCAGGCCGCCTATACCGACGCGCAGTAGGTTTTGTTCGGCGTCCCTCAATCTTGAATGGACTTACATATATCTATGAACATGCCCGATCCTCAAATGATGACCAAGGAATGGATGGCGCAGATCAGCAATCCTGAGCAGTGGAATACGTGGTTCAACATGGTACCGCAGCCCCAGAGCAATCCGATTGCCGGCATTTTGCAGGATGCGGGCGCCAGCATCAAGCCGGAATCGATCGAGCTGCTGAAAGATGCCTATGTAGCCAAGCTGACGGGCTTGTGGGCCGACTTTATGGCCGGCAAGGCGCCGCAGCTGAAAGACCGACGCTTCGCCGCGCCCGCCTGGCACGCCAGCCCCCTGTCGGCCTTCAATGCGGCGGCCTACCTGCTGAACGCGGAATTTCTCAGCGCCATGGCCGATGCCGTGGAAGCGACGCCGCACCAGAAGCAAAAGATTGCGTTTGCCGTGCAGCAAATCGTCGACGCCATGTCGCCCGCCAACTTTCTCGCCACCAACCCCGACGCCCAGCAAACCCTGATCGAGACCAAGGGTGAAAGCCTGGCCAAGGGGCTGAGCAATATGCTGGCCGACATGCAGAAGGGCCGCATCTCCCAATCCGATGAGTCGGCCTTCGAAGTGGGCCGCAACGTGGCCACCACGCCGGGCACGGTGGTGTTTGAAAACGCCTTGTTCCAGCTGATCCAGTACACGCCGACGACGGCCACGGTACATCAGCGGCCCCTGCTGATGGTGCCGCCGTGCATCAATAAATTCTATATCCTTGACTTGCAGCCAGAAAACTCTCTCGTGCGCTATGCGGTGGAGCAGGGCAATACCGTATTCCTCATGTCCTGGCGCAATCCAGACATGAGCATGCAGCACCTGATGTGGGACGATTACGTCGAGCAAGGCGTGATCGAAGCCATCCAGGTGACGCAGGACATTTCCGGCCAGGACAAGCTCAACATGTTCGGTTTTTGTGTGGGCGGCACCATCGTCTCGACGGCGCTGGCCGTGCTCAAGGCGCGGGGCGAGAATCCGGCCGCCAGCCTGACCCTGTTGACCACCTTCCTCGATTTCTGCGACACGGGCGCGCTTGACGTCTTCATTGACGAGCCGCAAGTGGCGTTGCGCGAGCAGACCCTGGCCAAGGGCGGCCTGATGTCCGGGCGCGACCTGGGCAGTACTTTTTCCAGTCTGCGCCCGAACGACCTGGTGTGGAACTACGTGCAGTCAAATTACCTGAAAGGCAAGGAACCGCCCGCGTTCGACTTGCTGTACTGGAATGGCGACGGCACGGGCTTGCCAGGCCCCATGTTCTGCTGGTATCTGCGCAACACTTACCTGGAAAACAGCCTGAAAGTGCCGGGCAAGCTGACGGTGGCCGGTGAAAAGGTCGACCTCAGCAGCATCGATGCGCCCGCTTTCATCTATGGTTCGCGCGAAGACCATATCGTGCCCTGGGGCGCGGCCTACGCCAGCACGGCCCTGCTGAACCCGAAAAAACCGAAAGCCAACCGTTTCATCCTGGGCGCCTCGGGCCATATCGCCGGCGTGATCAACCCGGCCTCGAAGAAAAAGCGCAGTTACTGGAGCAATGATGCTGACAAAGGCGCACGCGCGACGAAAGCCAAGCCCTTGAGCGCCGAGCAATGGATGGAAGGCGCCACCGAGCACGTGGGCAGCTGGTGGCCCGAATGGGCGGCCTTCCTGGCCGAACACGGCGGCGCGCAGGTGAAGGCGCCAGGCAAGCCGGGCAACAAGCGCCACGCGGCAATCGAGCCGGCGCCGGGGCGGTATGTTAAAGTCAGGGCGGACTAGTTTACAAAAGCTTCTCACCTGACAAGGCCGGCGTAATCTCCGGTCTTGTCAGGAATCTACTTTTAGTTGCGTTGCAATAAATGCGGGAATCTATTACCCTGATGTGCAATGGAGCCGTTTTCCACTCTATAATGGAAAAAGTAGGCAGGTGCGAAAGCGGACCCACGTTCGCTTTTTTTCGGATTAACTCTGTACGCGCTGCGGCGCAATAAGTGGAACTTGTGATGAGTAGTGCAAAAAAAAGTATAGACCGCCTGATTAAAAAATATCCCAACCGCCGTCTGTACGACACGCAAACCAGTTCCTACATCACCTTGACGGACGTCAAGCAGCTGGTGTTGGACAATGAGGTGTTTACCGTCGTCGATGCCAAATCCAGTGAAGATTTGACGCGCAGCATCTTGCTGCAAATCATACTGGAAGAGGAAGCGAACGGCGCGCCCATGTTCTCGAGCAGCGTGTTGTCGCAGATCATCCGCTACTATGGTCATGCCATGCAGGGCATGATGGGATCCTACCTGGAAAAGAACGTGCAAGCGTTCACCGATATCCAGCACAAATTCACGGGCACGTCGGCAGGCAGTTTCGAAGGCAAGCCATTCAGCCCGGAAATGTGGACCCAGTTCATGAATGTCCAGGGCCCGATGATGCAAGGCATGATGAACAACTACATCGACCAGAGCAAGAGCCTGTTCGTGCAGATGCAGGAACAGATGCAGAGCCAGAGCAAGAATCTGTTCGGCACGTTTCCGTTCGTCCCGCCCGTTCCGCCGACGGACAAGAAATAAGCACGGTCAACAGACGCTCACGGGCCATTCAGTGCCCGGGAGTTGTATTGGTGTCATCAAAACAGCATAGTTCTGCCAGCAAGGGGCGGCTCGGGGTACAATAGCCGATTCGCCTCACCATTTTACTAGCTGCCAACTATGTCTGAAATTCACCGTATTCCTGTTCCTTCCGCCAAGCCAGAGGCCATGCTGGCCATGCCAGGTGCGGCACCGAAAGTGGGCTTTGTCTCGCTCGGTTGCCCGAAAGCGCTGGTCGATTCCGAACAAATCCTGACCCAACTGCGCGCCGAAGGTTACGAAACGGCGAAATCCTACGCTGGCGCCGATCTGGTGATCGTCAATACCTGCGGTTTTATCGATGCTGCCGTGCAAGAGTCGCTCGACGCCATCGGCGAAGCGCTGGCTGAAAACGGTAAAGTCATCGTTACCGGCTGCCTGGGCGCCAAGAAAGATGCTGCCGGCGACGACATCATCATGAAGGTGCATCCGAAAGTGCTGGCCGTCACAGGTCCGCACGCGCTGGCTGAAGTGATGGATTCCGTTCACTTGCACCTGCCAAAACCGCATGCGCCTTTCCTCGACCTGGTGCCGCCGCAAGGCGTCAAGCTGACGCCGAAGCATTATGCCTACCTGAAAATCTCCGAAGGCTGTAACCATCGTTGCAGTTTCTGCATCATTCCATCGATGCGCGGCGACCTGGTCTCGCGTCCGATCGGCGAACTGATGATCGAAGCGGAAAACCTGTTCAAGGCTGGCGTCAAGGAATTGCTGGTCATTTCGCAAGATACCTCGGCGTATGGCGTGGACGTGAAATTCCGCTCCGGCTTCTGGAATGGCCGTCCCGTGAAAACCCACATGACGCAGCTGACGGAAGCGCTGGGCGAGCTGGCCAAGTCCTACGGCGCATGGGTGCGCTTGCACTACGTGTATCCGTACCCGCACGTGGACCAGATCATCCCGATGATGAGCGGCGGCCACATCCTGCCGTACCTCGACATTCCGATGCAGCATGCGCACCCTGACGTGCTGAAACGCATGAAGCGCCCGGCCAGCGGCGAGAAAAACCTCGACCGCATCCAGGCCTGGCGCGCCATCAACCCGGACCTGACGATCCGCTCGACCTTCATCGCCGGTTTCCCTGGCGAAACGGAAGCGGAATTCGAATACTTGCTCGATTTCCTCAAGGAAGCGCAGATTGACCGCCTGGGCTGCTTCGCCTATTCGCCTGTCGAAGGCGCGACCGCCAACGAAATCGCCAACCCCGTGCCGGAAGAGCTGCGCGAAGAGCGCCGCGGCCGCGTGATGCTGCTGCAGGAAGAAATCTCGAAAAAACGCCTGCAAGCCAAGATCGGCAAGACTGTGCGCGTGCTGATCGATGAAGTCACCCGCTCCGGCGGCGTAGGCCGCTCGTCCGCCGACGCGCCGGAAATCGATGGCGTCGTGTATGTGAAACCGCCGTTTGAGCCGCACCGCAAGCTGGCGGTCGGTCAATTCGTCGACGTGACCATCACCTCAGCCGATGCGCACGACCTGTGGGGCGCGGCAGAATAAGTATTTTGATGCAGGTGTAACACTCTGTCAGACGTACGGCAGGCAAGGGCATAAGCCCTTACAATCAAGGCGGACCAGCAATTGCTGGCCCGCCTTTTTATTTGCCTGCGATCCTATGCCGATGCCATGACCACAATCAAATCCCCCCAGACGGCGCTGATCCACAGCGATTACCAGGCGCCGCAAGGCTTTGCCGCGTTTCCCAACGCCATCCATCACGCATCGACCGTGCTGTTCAAGGACGTGGCGGCCATGCGTTCGGGCGACTGGAAAGAGAAGAACGCCTACACCTACGGCTTGCACGGCACGCCCACCACGTTCACCCTGGAAGCGCGGCTGGCCGAGATCGAAGGGGGCAAATACTGCCTGCTGGCGCCGTCGGGCCTGGCGGCCATCGCCATGGCGGATTTTGCCCTGCTGAAGACGGGCGATGATGTCTTGCTGCCGGAGAATATCTACAACCCGAACCGCGAGCTGGGGCGCTGGCTGGCGCAGGATTTCGGCATCACGGCCCGCTATTACGATCCGTTGATCGGCGCCGGCATCGCAGGCTTGATCCAGGAGAATACCAAGCTGATCTGGACGGAAGCGCCGGGTTCCGTGACCATGGAAGTGCCGGACTTGCCCGCCATCTGTGCGGCCGCCCATGCGCGCGGCGTGCTGGTGGCTTTGGACAACACCTGGTCGGCCGGCCTGGCCCTGCGCGGTTTTGACCTGGGCGTGGACATCATCATGCAGGCGCTGACGAAATACCAGTCGGGCGGCTCGGACGTGCTGATGGGCGCGCTCATTACGCGCGAGCGGGCGCTGCATGAGCGCCTGGCGCTGGCGCACATGCGTCTGGGCATGGGCGTGGGGGCGGACGACGCCTACCTGGTGCTGCGCGGCTTGCCCACCATGAAGCTGCGCTTCGACGCCCACGATGCGGGCGCGCGCACGATCGCCACCTGGCTCAAGGGACGCAGCGAGATCGCCACGGTGCTGCATCCGGCTTTTGACGATTGCCCCGGTCACGCCATCTGGCAGCGCGATTTCACGGGCGCAGGCGGCCTGTTTTCCGTGCTGTTCGATGCCCGCTACACAGAGGCGCAAACGGACCGTTTCGTCGACGCCTTGCAGTTGTTCAAGATTGGCTACAGCTGGGGCGGCGCGAACAGCCTGGTGATGCCGTACCGCATCGCCGCCATGCGCAAGGGCTGGCAGTTGCCGGGCCAGCTGGTGCGCCTGAATGTGGGGCTGGAAGATCCGCAAGACTTGATTGCCGATATCGAACGGGCGTTCGCGGCGATGTAACCGCGTTGGCGGGCAAGCGCAAAGGCTTGCCCGAACGCAAAGGACAGGCTTTACATGGGCACGGGGGTATTGTTGTTCAGGTCGAGAAAGCCGCGCAGCAAGCGGTAGGCTTTCCACAGCCAGGCCACGCCCCATACGACGAGCGCCAGCGGAATGCCGATCAGCGTGATCCACAGGATGGCGCCGACGACGATCCAGGCCACATACCACCAGAAGGAACGGATCATCCAGCTGTGATGGCTGTACACGAAGGTCCCGGCCGCCTCGTCCCGTTTCACATAATTGATGATGAGCGGAATGAAGGAAAAGGCGCCCAGCGAAAACACGAAGCTGGCGCCATGTATCAGGTACAACCACCAGGCCAGGTTCTTGGTCTGCTGGAGTTGGGTATCCAAAATAATATCTTGTGACATGCAGGCTCCCGTCATTGTTCAATTTTTTAATTGTAACAAGCAAAGCGGCGCGGGAGCGCAGTCCATGGAAAAAGGCAGAATACATTGTTGAAACGATATCGTTATCCCACCTTGGCCGCGCGCGCCAGATTCTGGCTGCAGCGCGCCTTGCCGGCCTTGCTGCTATGCTGTGCCACCGTGGCCCATGCCGCCGGCGCCACCCTGGAGGCGGAGTTTGCCGCCGGCTTGAAGGACGAGGGCCTGGCGGGCGCCGTCTGGAGCGAAGTCTTGCCAGATGGAACAGTCAAAGTCGGCGCATCGGGCCTGCGCGATGTCGCCCAGCACATGCCCATGCAGGTGGACACGCGCGTACAGGTGGGCTCCGTGGGCAAGGTAGCGCTGGCGTTGGGTGTCTTGCGCCTGATCAGCGAAGACCGGCTCACGCTCGACACGCCCTTGCAGCAGGTGCTGCCGGAACTGGCGCTGAAAAACCCGTGGCAGGCCAGCGATCCCGTACGCATCCGCCACCTGCTGGCGCATACGTCCGGCCTGGATAATGTGCGCTTCTGGCAGGCGTTCAGCCTGAACCCGGCGCCGGACACGCCGCTGGCCGCCGCTTTTGATGGCGGCCGCAATCTGCTGCGCGTGCGGGCGCGGCCCGGCAGTCGCTATGCGTATTCGAACATGGGCTATGGCTTGCTGGGCATGGTGATCGAAAAGGTCACGGGCCAGCCGTACGAGCGCTACCTCGATGCGCAACTGCTGCAACCGCTGGGCATGGCGGACAGCACTTTTACTTTCGTCACACAGGCGGGCGCGCACGCGGACCCGCGCCTGGCCATGGGCTACTTCGAGCATGGCGTGGCCCAGCCGGCCGTGCCCCAGTACCTGCGTCCGGCCGCGCAATTCACCACCACGGCGGCCGACATGGGCAAGCTGGCGCAATTTCTGATGGGCGATGGCAAGCTGCAGGGCCAGCGCTTCATCGACCTGGCGCTGATGGGCGCCTTGTCCGAGCCGGCCGGCACGGATGCGGCGCAGGCGGGCCTGGCAACGGGCCACGGCCTGGCCCTGGCCGTGCGCGACCGCCACAATGTGGTGGGTGCCTGCCACCCCGGCACGGCCGTGGGTTTTCGCGCCATGCTGTGCATCTACCCGGAGCAGGACAGCGCCTTCTTCGTGGCCTTCAATACGGATGCGGAGCAGGCCGACTATGAACGCTTCAATCGCCTGCTGCTGCGCGACCTGGAGCTGCCGCTGCGCGCACCGGCCCCGCACGGCACACCGGCGCCCACGGTGGAAAACTGGCAGGGTGTGTATGTGCCGTCGCCCAGTCCCATGGCCAGCATGGCCTGGGTCGATGCCGTCTTCGGCTTTACGCGCCTGAAATGGGATGGCGAGTCGCTGTTCCTGATCCCGTTCCAGGGCGAGCCGAAGGAACTGGAACCCGTGGGTGGCTTGCTGTTCCGCGCCAGCGACCGCAGCACCGCGTCGCACGTGCTGCTGCAGGAAGATGGCAAGCATATCCTCAGCGACGGCTTGCGCAGCTATGAACGCGCATCGATGCTGCGCATGCTGGTGTTGTGGGGCAGCCTGGCGCTGGGCATGGGGGGCTTGCTGTACGTGCTGGTGGTAGGTGTGTGGCGTGCCGCGCGGCGTAGCCTGGGGCGGGGCGACCATCTGTTTGCGCCTTTGCTGTCGATGCTGGCGCTGCTCTTGCCGCTGCCGTTTTTCTATTTCCAGTCTTACCTGCGCCTGGGCGACGTGACCGTGGCCAGCGTGCTGCTGGCCACGGTCACGGGTGCGCTGCCATTAACGATGGCGTTCGGCCTGGCCCGCTGCTGGCGTAGCCGCGGCACGGCGGCCGAGGCGGGCTCGTGGGCGAAATGGGATTGGGTCGCCTTGCTGGCGGCGCTGCAACTGCCGCTGGTGCTGGCCTGGTGGGGCTTGCTGCCGCTGCGTTTATGGCAGCTGTAAGAGTTGTCGGCGGTCAGATCCAGCCTGTAAGTAGCCGGCGCCACCAGCGCTGCGCCGGCCTGGTCAGGGTGCCATGTTCAGCGCGCCCGGCCCGCTTGGCACGATAGCTGGCCGCCGCCATCTGCAAGCCGATGCGGTCTATCGCCGCCATCGCGTCGGCTTCCTGCTGCGACAAGCCGTGCAGCAAGGCTTGCGCACGGGGTTCCCGCAGGAAGGCATGACGCAGGGCGTCGTCCGTGTACAACCTTGCCAGATAGGTTTCCAGTGCGGCGGAACTCATGCGCTCCGCCCCGCGCGCAAGGCTGCGCGCGCCAGCTCCAGCTGGCCCAGCACATGCTCGAACGACGGGTAATTGCCGTCGCGTTCGACGATCACCGTCAAGGGCTGGGGCGCATGGCGCGCCAGCACGGTCAATAAAGCGAAGACTTCGGGCGGCACGTCGTGCAGATGGTCGTCCAGCAGGCGCCGCCCGGCGCCCGGCGCCTCGATCCAGTGGCCACCGCTCAGGTGCACGGCGCCGACCCTGGCCAGGGGCAGGCGCAGCAGAAGTTGCTCCGGGTCGTGGCCAAAATTGACGGCATTCGCATACAGGTTGTGCAGGTCGAGCAGCAGCGGCACTTGCGCGCCGTCGATGATTTGCGTCAGCCACTCGGCTTCGTCCATCGTGCTGGCGGGCGGCTCGACCAGGGTGGCGATGTTTTCCATCAGCGGCGCGCTGCCGACGATGCGCGCGGCCAGCGCGATATTGGCCACTGCGCCGGCGGCGCTCTGGGGCGTGCGCGGCGGCGCCGCCAGGTGGCCGATTTCGACGCCGCCGGCGCGCACGAAACTCAGATGCTCGGACCACGACTCCGCTTGTACCGTCTTCATCAGGCGCGCCATCGCATGCAGCCGGCGCGGATCGGCGGGAATCGTCGAGGCCAGCCCCATGCCGACGCCGTGCAGGCTGACCGGCACCTGGCGCGCCAGGCTGCTCAAGGCCGCGATGCCGGCACGCGAGGCGTGGTAATAATCGTCGGCGATCACTTCCAACACGTCGATGTGCGCCAGGTTGGACAGGATGCCGGCAGCCAGTTCGCCGCGCCAGCCCAGGCCGACGCGGTCGCGTGTGGCCCCCTTGCTAGCTGCCACAGCCGCCGCCACCGCCGCAACCGCCACAGCCGCCGGAAGAGCCGCCGTCGCCGCCCGAGGAGGAGTCGCCCGAGTCGCCCGTGCTGCCGGACGACGAGTCGCTGCCCGTGCTTTGCCGGGGTACCGGGTACAGCTCGGCGACATACGCGTACACCGACGGCGGCAGGGCGCCGATGCCGAAGATGGCGGCCAGCAGTGCCATGTCGGCACTGCTGCTGCCTGCGTTCAGGCGCGATGCGCGCATGTTCAGACGGCCAAACAACATGCGCAGGTCGGTCAGCAGCCGCTGCGCGCTCAAGCTGGTCGCCTGGGTGCGCAAGCCGCGTAGCATGAGCAGAAATATCGCCAGCAGCAGCGCCAGGAACAGCAGCTTGTAGTGCTGGCGGCTGATGGCGATGACGGCCTTGACGGCGGCCACCGTCAGCAGCAGGTAGTGCGCGGCCCAGGTGATGCGTTCGCGCCGGCGCAGCAGCGGCGGGCCGACCAACAATTCCTGCTGCGTCAACGTGTCCTGGTAGGCGCGGCACGCTGGCAGCATGTCTGCCTGTTCGGCCAGTTCCTTGCTGTGGCCCTGGCGGCCCAGGTACAGCCGCAGCACGTCGCGTTCGATGTCATGGCTGGCGAAGCGCAGGCTGTCGGCGCTGACCGTTTCGAGCAACGGACCATCGGCGCGCAGCAAGCCGCGATCGACCAGCACGATGGCGGCAATTTTCACGGCTTCGAGCGCGCCGTCGCGCAAGAAAGCGATGCGGTAGGGATCATCGGCGAGCGACAGCTGGGCGTGCGGATTACGCAGCTCCTGGCGGATCAGCAGCTCGCGCGCGAGGTAGTACACGAGCACGCCGAAGATCAGGTAGGCCAGCAGGAACCAGGGCCCGCTCCAGTCAAACGGATTCGCGCCGTTCACCGCATCGACTCCGCGTGTTCGCGCAAGCGTTCGGTAATCGTCATCAGGCCTGTAAAGGCGGGCAGGGCCTGCCCCGGCGCCAGGCGCGCCGTTTCGCGCGCCGCCGACATGGCTTGCAAGGCCGCGTGCAGGGCCGGGTCGCCCAGCTGGTCGACAAACGCTTCGAGCGCCTGCTTGCCGGACTGCGCAGACTTGCCCTCCAGCTGCGCCAACGAGGCAGCCGCCGAGCGCAGGGGACCGGCCGCGTCGGCAATGGCGCCGGCCAGCTGTTCTTCGTTCAGGCTGAGGAGCAGATACCGTTCGCGCATGCGCACCTGCTGGTTTAGCAGCACTTGCCGCAACCTGCGCAGCACGGCGTCGCGGCTGGTGTGGAGGCTGGCGAAAGGATCATTGCCCAGCAGCACTCGATGGCGCGCAATGATATCGGCAAACTTGACGGCGAAGGCGTCGGCGGCCTGCGTCAATTCGCTCTCGAGCAGGAACATCACCTGCAAATCGATGGCGGCGTGCGCCAGGCGCAAAGGCCCGCGCAGCGCGTCGGCCGCTGGCGGCGTAAAGCGCTTGAGCAGCAACAGCAGGTTGACGTCGGAGGTGGCGCGTAACTGGCCGTCCGCGGCCGAGCCAAACAGCACGGCGGCGGCAAGGTCAGCGCCGAAGGCACTTTGCGCGGCGGCGACAAACAAGTCCAGGTGGCGTTGTATCTCTTCTGGCAGCGGTGGCGGCATGCGGAGTTCTTTCACGATGGATTTGCGGGATGATTGCAAGTTTGCAATATAGCAAAAATATGCCGCCCTGCGCGCACCGCCCGCGCCCTCGCCAGATACCGCTAACGTGGCCCTAACTCAGGTCAATACGTTCAGCAAGCCATCGAGGCCCACAAAGTTCAGCGCCACGTCGGCTTGCGAACGCACCACGGGCTTGGCGCGGAAGGCCACGGACAGGCCGGCGATGCCCATCATCTTCAAGTCGTTGGCGCCGTCGCCCATGACGATGGCTTGCGATGGCGTAATGCCCAGCTCCGCGCACACGCGCTCCACCGTGCGCTGTTTTTCCTCGGCATCGACGATGCCCCCTAACACTTTGCCCGTCAGCTTGCCATCGACGATTTCCAGCTCGTTCGCGTGCGTGTAATCGAGGCCCAGGCGCTGCTTCAGGCGTTCCGTAAAGAAAGTAAAACCGCCCGAGACCAGCAGGGTCTTCAGGCCGGCCTTCTGCACGGCCGCCAGCATGGTTTCCGCGCCCGGCGACAGTTTCAGGCGCTCGTCGTAGACGCGCTGCAGGGCCGACGCGTCGAGGCCTTCGAGCAGGGCCACGCGCTGCTTCAGGCTGGCCGCGAAATCGAGTTCGCCGCGCATGGCCGCTTCCGTGATGGCCGCCACTTGCGGTTTGAGGCCTTGCATGTCGGCGATTTCATCGATGCACTCGATGGTGATCAGGGTCGAATCCATGTCCATCGCCACCAGCTTGAATTCGGCGAGTTCGCGCTGTCCCATCATGTAGGTGGCGTCCAGCTGCGCCGCCTGGGCCGCCAGCTCGATGGTGGGGCGCAGCGCTGGCGAATAGGCGATCTGTTCGCAGCGCACGGCGTTCGGGCCCAGGCGCGTGATGGACGTGGGCGCGGCCAGGGCGGCAATGCGCTCGAGCCTGGCCATGTCGCCATCCAGGCCCTGCAGGATCAGATTCATGGTGATGGTCTTGGTATTGGTCATGGGGGCAGTCCCGCGTAAAGTTGTCTAATGGTCTATGCCGTCAATTGCTTGATGGTGCTCTTGATCTGCGTCACGCGTGCGGCCAGGTCCGGCATGGCGGCCGTGATTTTCAGCTTGTCCTGGCCATGCAGCTTGATATGGCGGTTCTTCTGGATCAAGTCGATGATGCGCATCGGGTCGATGGGCGGCTTGGCCATGAATTGCAGGGTGGCCGCCTCGCCATGCACGTCGATCTTGACGATGCCCACGGTCTTCGCCGCGATGCGCAATCGATGCGTCTCGATCAGCGCTTTCACGGGATCGGGCAGCTTGCCGAAGCGGTCGATCAGCTCTTCCTGGATATCGTCGATCTTCTCTTGCGTGGTGCAGTTGGCCAGGCGCTTGTAGATCGACAGGCGCTCGTGCACGTCGCCGCAAAAATCCGCCGGCAGCAGGGCCGGCACGTGCAGGTTGATTTCAGTCGTCGAGGCCAGCGGCGCGGCCAGGTCCGGCTCCTTGCCGGCCTTCAGCGAGCGCACGGCTTCGTTGAGCATGTCCGAATACAGCTGGAAGCCGATCTCCGTCATCTCGCCCGACTGGCTCTCGCCCAGCACCTCGCCGGCGCCGCGGATTTCCAGGTCGTGCATGGCCAGGTAAAAGCCGCTGCCCAGTTCTTCCATCTGCTGGATGGCGTCCAGCCGGCGCTGCGCCAGTTTCGTGAGACCTTGCACGTCGTGCACCAGCAGGTAGGCGTACGCCTGGTGATGCGAGCGTCCGACCCGGCCGCGCAGCTGGTGCAGCTGCGCCAGGCCGAACTTGTCGGCGCGGTGCATGATGATGGTGTTCGCCGTCGGCACGTCGATGCCCGTCTCAATGATCGTCGTGCACAGCAAAATATTGAAACGCTGGGCGACGAAGTCGCGCATGACCTTTTCCAGGTCGCGCTCGTGCATCTGGCCATGCGCCACGGCGATGCGCGCCTCGGGCAGCAATTCCGTCAGCATGGCCAAGCGGTTCTGGATGGTTTCCACCTCATTGTGCAGGAAGTAGATCTGGCCACCGCGTTTGAGTTCGCGCAAACATGCTTCGCGGATGATGGCTTCACCCTCGCTGCGCACGAACGTCTTGATGGCCAGGCGCTTTTGCGGCGCCGTGGCGATGATGGAAAAGTCGCGCAAGCCTTCCAGCGCCATGCCCAGGGTACGCGGGATCGGCGTGGCCGTCAGGGTCAGTACGTCCACTTCCGCGCGCAAGGCTTTCAAGGCTTCCTTCTGGCGCACGCCGAAGCGGTGTTCCTCGTCGATGATGACCAGGCCCAAACGGCTAAACTTCACGTCATCGGACAGCAGCTTGTGCGTGCCGATGACGATATCGATGGTGCCGTCGGCCATGCCCTTGAACGCATGCGTGATTTCCTTGCCAGTGCGGAAACGCGACAGTTCGGCGATGCGCACGGGCCAGTCGGCGAAGCGGTCGGCGAAGGTTTGCGCATGCTGCTCCGCCAGCAGGGTGGTGGGTGCCAGGATGGCCACCTGCTTGCCGCCCATGACGGCGATGAAGGCGGCGCGCAGCGCCACTTCCGTCTTGCCGAAGCCGACGTCGCCGCATACCAGGCGGTCCATCGGTTTGCCCGAGGTCATGTCCTTGATGACGTTGTGGATGGCCTCGGCCTGGTCCGGCGTCTCGTCGAAGCCGAAGCTGTCGGCGAAGCGCTGGTAGTCGTGCGCGGAGAATTCAAACGAGTGGCCCTGGCGCAGCGCGCGGCGGGCGTACAGGTTGAGCAGCTCGGCGGCCGTGTCGCGCACTTGTTCGGCGGCGCGTTTTTTTGCTTTTTCCCACTGGCCCGAGCCGAGCGAATGCAGCGGCGCGTCTTCCGGCGCGGCGCCCGAATAGCGGGAAATGACGTGCAGCTGCGACACGGGCACATACAGCTTGGTGTCCTTGGCGTATTCGAGGTGCAAAAATTCCGTCTCGCCTTCGCCCAGGTCCATGCTGGTCAGGCCCATGTAGCGCCCGATGCCGTGGTTGATGTGCACCACTGGGTCGCCGATTTTGAGCTCCGACAGGTCGCGCACCATCGATTCGACCTGCGTCACGCCTTCCTGCTTCTTGGTGCCGACGCGGCGGCCGGAACCGGCATACAGCTCCGTCTCGGTGATGAAGGCCAGATTGCCGTCCGGCGTAAACAGCTCGAAACCCGCATGCAGCGGCGCCACGCCCAGCATCAGCTTGGCATCGGACTGCAGGAAGCCGTCGCAGCCTTCCACCGGTGTCAGGTGCAAATCGTATTCGGTGAAGTACTGCTGCAGGGTTTCGCGGCGGCCGTTCGATTCGGCGCAGATCATCACGCGGCGGCCCGATTGCAGCAGATAGCTGCGCAGGTTGGCCAGCGGATCGTCGGCGCGGCGGTTGACGGCGATGTTCGGCACGGGCGCCGACAGTTCGGACGCCAGCGCATCGTTCGACTTTGCAATCGCCAGGCGCGGATAAGGCTTGGCCAGGCCGAAGAACTGCTCGTCAGACAGGAACAGCGACTCGGGCGGCAAAATCGGCCGTTCGCGGTCCGCCTTCAAAAAGCGGTAGCGCGACTGGGTATCCGTCCAGAAGCGCCCGATGGCCGCATCGATCTCGCCCACCAGGGCCAGCGAGGCGTCGGGCGGCAGGTAGTCGAACAGGGTGGCCGTCTGCTCGAAGAACAGGGGCAGATAGTATTCGATACCGGCCGAGGCGATGCCGCTGCTGATGTCCTTGTAGACGACCGAGCGCGATGGATCGCCTTCGAACTGTTCGCGCCAGCGGTTGCGGAAGGTGGTGCGGGCCGCTTCGTCCATGGGGAATTCACGGCCTGGCAGCAGGCGTACTTCGTGCACGGGGTACAGCGAGCGCTGGGTGTCGGCGTCGAACGTGCGGATGGTTTCGATGGTGTCGCCGAACAGGTCCAGGCGGTAGGGCAGGGCAGAACCCATGGGGAACAGGTCGAGCAGGCCACCGCGCACCGAGTATTCGCCGGGCGACATTACTTGCGAGACATGGCTGTAGCCGGCCAGGGTCAGCTGCGACTTCAGGCGCGCTTCGTCGAGCTTTTCGCCCTTCTTGAAGAAGAAGGTGTAGGCGGCCAAAAAGGAGGGCGGCGCCAGGCGCACCAGCGCCGTGGTGGCCGGCACGATCAAGACGTCGCACTGGCGCGTCTGGATTTCGTGCAGGGTGGCCAGGCGCTCGGAGACCAGGTCCTGGTGCGGCGAAAACGCGTCGTAGGGCAGGGTTTCCCAGTCCGGCAGCAAATGGCAGCGCAGCTCCTTGCCGCCAAACCACGGGATTTCATCGAGCAGGCGCTGGCCGTCGCTGGCCTGCGCCACCACCACGGCCAGCATCTGGCCCCGCGCTTTCAATTCCAGCGCGGCCAGCGCCAGGGCATAGGCGTCGGATGAACCATACAGGGCGGGCAGCGCATAGCGGTTGCCGGGCTTGGGGAGGGCTTTTTTTAAGTCTAAGGACATGCAGGCGATGACACTAGTGGCAGAGGCAGTTGAATGGGACAGCTGTGGTGCGCGCAGCGCCGCCAGTGACGGCGCTGACAGGCGAGATTATAGACCATCGCCCTTATCTCCGCGCTTGAGAAAACCGACGCGAGCGGCAGTGATTTGTGGCTAAGAAGCGCAACCGTACTTTAGTACGGTGAGCATCGCAGGCCGCAAAGCACGACGCGCAGCAGGTTTTATCCTGCGCGAACATTGGCGATGCCGAATGGGACATGCACCATGGGGATGGTGCCGCCCGCCGATTTCAGGTGGCTCAGCTGGTCGTCGAAGAAGATATGCGGCTTGAACACGGCCAGCACGCGCGATTTGTCCATGCCGCCCAGGAAAAACGTCTCGTCGGCTGCCACGCCCCAGCTTTTCAGGGTCGTCACAACCCGTTCGTGCGAGGGCGCGTTGCGCGCCGTGATGATGGCGATGCGCAGGATCTTCTTGTAGCCGGGGTCGCGCCGCTGCGCCTTTTCTTCCAGGCGCTGCATGGTGGCCAGCTTCTGGAACAGGTCGGCCAGCGGGCCGGGGCGATGCGGCGTGCCCACGTTCAGGGTTTCATGGGCGTGGAATTCATCGACGTCATTGTTGCGCTTGAACACGGTTTCCGCTTCGTCGTCGGCGATCACGCCGTCGAAATCGAAGGCCACGCGCAGTTCCTCGTCGTTCTCGTCGTCTTCCGTGCGCGACGGCAGCACCAGGCCGGCCGGATAGTCGCAGGCCAGCGCGCTGCGCACGTCGTCTTCATTCGCGCTGAGGAAGAGCGAGGCATTGAAGGCGGGCAGGTAGGGATAGGGCGACTTGCCCGTCATGAAGGCGGCGCGCGAAATATCCAGGCCGTAGTGGGCGATGCTATGCATTACGCGCAAGCCCGTTTCCGGCGAATTGCGCGAAAACAGCACCACTTCCACGGGCGACTGGCGCGGATAGTGCTTGTTGATGTTCAGGAAACGGCGGATGAAGGGGAAGGCCACGCCGCGCGGCAAGACCGTGTCGATATGCGTTTCCTGGTACTTACGGTATTCCTCGGGGCCGTTGTCGAGGTAGACCTGATGCGATTCGGCCAGGTCGAACAGGGCGCTGGAAGCGACCCCGATGACCAGTTTGTGTTCGATAGGATAAGCCATGCTGTGCCTGTTATTTGCTTGTTGACCATCTTATACGACTATTAACTGCGCAGCCAATAGTGGCGCATGGGGATTTATTGCACCAAAGCGGGGCGCAGGCCATTTTTTCTGACCGCTGTGCAATACGCGCCACAGTAACGAAATATATCTTGTCTTGTATCAAGTATGTAGCAGCCAGCGCGGCCTTTTTCCACTATGCTTCTACTTATGAATTCTCGCCAATTGTAACGAAGCGTACGCCCCATCCCCGCCACCTTTATACAAATGTCAGCTGTTTTACTCGAACATGCTAGCCCGAACCTCGCCAGCAGTCGTCGTGACTTTATAAAGGACCTAGCCATGTTTAAGAATTTGCTGATCAAATGGAAGTTGGCGACGCTCGTCGCCGTGATGATGGCGGCCTTGCTGGTGGTGGGCATCTGCGGTTACACGGGCATCGCCACCGTGGGCCGCGCCGTCAATGAAATCGGTGTGGTGCGCCTGCCGTCTATCCAGGGTTTGATGATGATCAGCGAAGGCCAGACGGCGGTCGCTGCCGCTACGCTGACGGCTGCCATCTATGAAAACAATTACCAGGCGCAAGACAAGTTCGCGGAAACGCTGCAGCTGCGCACCAAGGCCTGGAGCAATATCGAGGCTGGCCGCAAGCTGTACGAGCCGCTGCCGCAGACGCCGGAGGAAGCCGTGCTGTGGAAGCGCTTCCTGGAGGAATGGGCCGCCTGGAAAGGCGATGACGACAAGGTGCGCGCCATCCTGCGCCAGCTGGCTGACAACCGCGACGAGCCGCGGCAGAAAGAGCTGTTCGTGGCGTTCTACAGGCAGTACCTGGATTCGCGCAGCTTGTTCGGCAAGGCCGAAGCCACGCTCAATGAGATCATCAAGCTCAATAACAGCGTGGCCGACGCTGGCGTCAAGGATGGCAGCGCGGCTGTGCTGCGTTCGGAAAGCCTGATGCTGATCCTGGGCTTGCTCTCCTCGGCGCTGGGCATCGGTTGCGCCGCCTACATCACGCGCGCCATCACGCAGCCGATCAACTTGGCCGTGAAAGTGGCGCAAACGGTGGCTTCGGGCGACCTGACGAGCCAGATCGAGGTGCACACGACGGAAGAAACGGGGCAGCTGCTGCAGGCGCTCAAAGACATGAATTCCAGCCTGGTCAACATCGTTGGCCAGGTGCGCAGCGGAACGCAGACCATCGCCACGGCCTCGTCGGAAATTGCCAGCGGCAACCTGGACCTGTCCTCGCGCACGGAAGAACAAGCCAGCTCGCTGGAAGAGACGGCGTCGTCGATGGAAGAACTGACGTCCACCGTGCGGCAAAATGCCGACAATGCCCAGCAGGCCAACCAGCTGGCGCTGAGCGCCTCTGGCGTGGCGGTCAAAGGCGGGGCCGTGGTGGGCAAGGTGGTCGAGACCATGGACGCCATCAACGATTCCTCGCGCAAGATCGTCGATATCATTTCCGTCATCGACGGCATCGCTTTCCAGACGAATATCCTGGCCCTGAATGCCGCCGTGGAAGCGGCGCGCGCGGGCGAGCAGGGGCGCGGCTTTGCCGTGGTGGCTACCGAGGTGCGCAACCTGGCGCAACGCTCGGCGGCGGCGGCCAAGGAAATCAAGACCCTCATCGGCGACTCCGTGGTGGCGGTCGACTCGGGCAGCAAGCTGGTGGCCGAGGCGGGTAACACGATGGCCGAAATCGTCGCCAGCGTGCAGCGCGTGACGGACATCATGGCGGAAATCAGCCTGGCGACGCAGGAGCAAAGTTCGGGCATCGACCAGATCAACCAGGCCATCGGCCAGATGGACCAGGTGACGCAGCAAAACGCGGCCCTGGTGGAAGAGGCGGCCGCTGCGGCCGAATCGCTGCAGGAGCAATCGGGCCAGCTGGCCGAGGTGGTCAGCGTCTTCAAGCTCGATGGCGCACAGGCACCGGCCGCGCAGGCCAAAGCGGCTGCGCCGCGCGCCGTGGTGGCCAGCAACGCGCTGAAGCGTCCGGCGCCGCGTCCCACCGCAGGCCGCCCGGCCTTGCGCGCCGTGCCGTCCCAGCGCCAGAGCGCGCCGCGCGACGACGAGTGGGAAGTGTTCTGACGGATTGACGGCGCCAGCATGCGCTACCGGACGGCCGCCTTGTGCGGCCGTTTTTGCATGCGTGCCCAGGCGTGCACTGCGGTTACTACTTACTAAAAGAATAGGGTTACATAAATAGCTGTTTTGCCATCTAAGCAAATCTTTTCAAAACTTAACGCGACATTGCTTGTGAGATAACTCACACTGCCTGCCGTACCACCCTTGTTCCCGCCTCGGCCACATCCCGGCTGCCCCCTTCGCCTGTTGCGTCCGGCCATTCGTGGCAGGCGGCAGCCATTGCCGTCAGCCTTGCATGCGAGTCCGGCGCAATGACCGATGCACCACACTGAAGGATGCGAATAGATGGCAAATATGAAAATCGGCACGCGCCTGCGCTGCTCCTTTGCATTGTTGACCTTGCTGCTGATGAGCGAGCCGCAGCAGCTGGAGCAGGAACGCGCTGCCATCGCCAGGGCGGGCGGCGCCACGGAAAAAGGACTGTCATGAACGGCAACCTGCTCGACATCGTGCAGCAGGTGCGCAGCGGCACCGACACCATCGCTACGGCCTCGTCGCAGATCGCGGCTGGCAATATCGACCTGTCGTCGCGCACCGAGGAGCAGGCCAGCGGGCTCGAACAGACCGCGTCGGCGATGGAGGAACTCAGCTCCATCGTGCAGCAGAATGCGGACAATGCGCGCCATGCCAGCGTGCTGGCCATCGAGGCGGCGAACTTGCTGCAGGTGGTCAGCGTATTTCGCCTGCATCAGGGGCCGGCGCACACCTTGCCGCGCCTGCTGGTCTAGTGGCGCGCCTGGCAAGGTTCTGGCATGGCCCGCGGGCGCGGGCGCTGCTGTGCGCTGCACTGGCCGCCTGCCTGCCGCTGGGCATCTGGCTGGATGGCGCGCAGCTGCGGCATGTGGCGCTGACGGCGCTGGCGCTGGGCTGCGCCTTGATGTGGAGGGTGCGGCTGCGCCAGGCGCGCGATGGGCAAGGCGGCAAGCCGCTGGCATCGGCGCGCAGCCGGGAGCTGCAGGCGCGCCTGGACAGCGCCATCGTCAACGGCGAATTCTGCTTCCACTACCAGGGCAAGTTCGATACGGCGCAACTGCGCCTGGTCGGCCTGGAAGCGCTGCTGCGCTGGGACCATCCGCACCACGGCCTGATCTACCCGAACGCATTCATCGGCCTGGCCGAGCAGACTGACGCCATCGTCGCGCTGGGCAACTGGGGCATCGATGCCGCCTGCCGCCAGCTGGCGCAATGGCGCACGGCGGGCCTGCCATTGACGCCCGTCGCGGTGAATGTCTCGGCGCGCCAGCTGTGCGAGCCGCACTTGCCGGACTTCGTGCTGCGCTGCCTGCAGCGGCACGCCATTCCTCCCGGCCTGCTGGAGCTGGAAGTGACGGAAAGCTGCTGCATCGACGACATGGCGCAGGCCACGCAGGTACTGTACCGGCTGCGCGCGCTGGGCCTGGCCATTTCGCTCGACGATTATGGTACCGGCCATTCAGGGCTCAGCCATGTCAGGATGCTGCCGATTCACACCATCAAGATCGACCGTTGCTTCCTCCGCGACCTGGGCAGCGCAGGCAGTGATACTGTGATCGTCGCCTCGACGATAGCGCTGGCGCGCGGCCTGGGCTTGCAGGTGCTGGCCGAGGGCGTGGAAAACGGCGAACAGCTGGCGCAGCTGCGGCGCCTGGGCTGCCCCCAGGTCCAGGGCTTTTACCTGCACCGGCCAGCGCCCGCGGCCGACGTGGCCGCGCTGCTGGCCGCTGGCGCGCCGGCCGGCCTTGTAACAGCGCCGCAACAGGGCGCCATGAGGCGTGGCGCGGATGCTCAGTAAAATATCATCACCGCCAGCCGCATGCTTGAACACTTTCTCCCCCATGCAAGAATGATAAACAGTCCCGTCCCGGCCTATGTATTCGGCCCGTTTCGCCTTTTGCCGCTAGAACGCCTGCTGTTCGAGGGTGACCGCGCGCTGCGCCTGGGCAGCAGGGCAATGGACTTGCTGCTGGCCCTGCTGGAGCGCGCCGGCGACATCGTCGACAAGCATGAACTGGTGACCATCGTCTGGCCCCATGCCGTGGTGGACGACGCGACCTTGCGCGTGCACCTGGCGGCGCTGCGCAAGGCGCTCGGCGATGGCCGCGATGGCCAGCGCTACATCACCACCATCCCCGGGCGCGGCTACGGCTTCCTGGCGCCGTTGGCGCACACGGGCCGGCCGGCGCCCGGTACGGCTGGCGTGGAGCCGCGGCATAACCTGCCCGTCATGCTGACGCGCATGCTGGGCCGCGCCGAGGTGTTGCAAACGATGGCCAACCAGCTGCTGCAATTGCGCCTGCTGTGCGTTACCGGTCCGGGCGGCATCGGCAAGACCACGCTGGCCGTCGTCCTGGCCACGCGCGTGCTGCGCCGCTATGCCGACGGCGTGTGTTTCGTCGACCTGTCGCCGTTGGACGAGGGCCGCCTGGTGGCGCTGGCGCTGGCCACGGCGCTGGGGGTGGCGGTACCTGCCGGCGAGGCCATGCCGGTCCTGCTGGCCTACCTGCGCCCGCGCCACATGCTGATCGTGCTCGATAACTGCGAACACGTGATCGGCGCTGCCGGCGCGCTGGCCGATGCCTTGCTCAAGGGCGCGCCGCTGCTGCATGTGCTGGCCACCAGCCGTGAGCCGTTGCGCATCACCAGCGAGCAGTTGCTGCGCCTGCCCGCGCTGGAATTGCCGCCGGCCGATGCCGTGCCCGATGCGGCGGCGGCCCGGCATTTCGCCGCGGTGCAGCTGTTTTGCGAACGCTGCGCGGCCGTGGACGATGCTTTCGTGCTGGCCGACGCCGACGTGCCCGTGGTGGTGGTGGAGATCTGCCGGCGCCTCGATGGCATCCCGCTGGCGCTGGAGCTGGCGGCCGGGCGCATCGGCCATTTCGGCTTGCACGAATTGCGCCGCCAGCTCGATGACCGCTTTCGCCTGCTCACGCGCGGCGCGCGCAACATGCCCTTGCGCCACCAGACCCTGCGCGCCACCCTGGACTGGAGCTACGGCCTGCTCGATGCGCAAGAGCGCCAGGTGCTGCAGGCGCTGAGCGTGTTCAAGAGCCGCTTCCGCCTGAAGTCGGCCAGCGCCGTGGCGGGATGCGAGGTCTTCGACACACTGGCCGACCTGGCGGCCAAGTCCTTGGTCAGCATCGAGTTTTGCTGCCAGCACGTGTATTACCGGCTGCTCGACACCACGCGCGCCTACGCTGCGGCGCTGCTGTCGGCGAGCGGGGGCGCCGGTGCCGTGCTGCTGCGCCATGCGCGCCATTGCCTGACCCTGGCGGGACGCATCGCCGCCGACTGGGAAAGCATGCCGCCGGCGCAATGGAGCGCGCGCTACTGCCGCCATGTCGATGACCTGCGCGCCGCCATCGACTGGGCCTTCGGCGAGGAGGGCGACGTAGCGCTGGGCGTGGCCCTGACCCTGGCCGCGCAGACTCTGTTCTATCAGCTGTCGCTGATGGATGAATACCGCGTGCGCGTCGAGCGTGCACTCGAGCGCATGGCCACGCATGCGGTGGAGGACCCCGATAGCGAGATGCAGCTGTACGCTTCGCTGGCGCACCTGCTGCTGCATACGCAGGGCGTCACCGGCACCATGCTGCGTTCATTCCAGTGCGGTTATGCGCTGGCCATGCGCACGGACGATGACAGCCGCCGCGCCGAGGCGATTTGCGGCATGTGGATCTGCAGCCTGACGATGGCCGATTTCCAGGGCGCCGACAATTACGTGGCGCAGCTTGCCGTCCTGTGCGCAGCGGGCGACGACACGACGATGCGGCTGGTGCTTGCGCGCATGCGCTCGGCGGGCGAGTATTTGCGCGGGCGGTACGCGCAGTCGGCGGCGCTGGCGCGCATGGTGCTGGCGCACCCCGAGGGCGCCGGACAGCTTGGCTTCAACAATGCCTTGCTGGCCGATCACCAGGTTTGCCTGCGCGGCACGCTGGCGCGCTGCCTGTGGATGCAGGGCCGTCCCGACGACGCGCTGGCGCTGGCGCGCGAGGCGGTGACGGTGGGCTTCGAGCACAATGGCGTTACGCTGTGCGTGGCGCTGGCCATCAATGCCATCCCCGTCGCCCTGTGGTGCGGGCAGCGGGGACTGGCGTATGCCTGGACTTGCCTGCTGTGCGAGCATGCGGCCCGCTATGGCCTGCTGTACTGGAGCGCCTGGGGCGCCGCCTACCAGCGCCTGCTCGATGCGGGCGAGGCGATGACGGAGTTTCCCTGGCCCTCGGTGCGCAGCTGGCCGATACAGATCGATTTGATGGCCACCTTGCACGATGCCGCCGCCGATAGCCAGGCGCTGCGGCGTGTACGCACGGGGCAGGCGCCGTGGAGCGCGCCGGAAGTGCTGCGCCGCGATGCGCATCACCGCTGGCGGGCGCTGGCGCAAGGCGATGCTGCCGGCCTGGACGCGGTTCGCGTGCAGCTGGAAGAGGCGCTGCAGCTGGCCAGGGGCCAGCAGGCGCCGGGTTGGGAGCTGCGCTGCGCCACCAGCCTGGCGGCCGTGATGCAGGCGCAAGGCTGCGGCGCTGCCGCGCATGCCTTGCTGGCTCCTGTCCATGCAGGCTACCTGCAGGGGGGCGACACCACGGATGTGATGGCGGCAGCAGCTTTGCTGGCGCAGCTGGCCTGATGGCTATTCGTGGGCGCCCAGCCGGCGCTGCTCCTCCGGCGTGAAACTGGCGTCGCGCAGCTGCTGCAGGGCCGCTGCATCCGGCGCGCCGCCGGCCAGGGCGGCCTGCTGCGCCTTGAGCGCTTGATACGCAATGATGCGCTGCTGCCACTGCGATTCCTCGCGGTCCAGTTCCGCCAGGCGCGCCGCCGCCGCCGGCGTGAACGTGCTGGCGCGCAGGCGGTAGACCTCATTTTCGCCTGCGCCCTGGGCCCGCAGCGTCTTCACGGAGGCATCCAGCTGGACGACCTGCAGCGGCGCATCGCGCGCGGCGCGCTGGGCCGGCGACATTTTTTGATCCAGCGCCGCCAGCTGGGCCTGGCGCTGCGCTTCGTCGAGGGAACTGTCGCCGAGTATCGCCATGCGCGCCACGGCATCGTCGTCATACGCGTCGCTGGCGCCGAACAGGCCCGCGCTTTCTTCCGCTGTAAAGTAATTGCCGCGCAGCGCGCGCATCGCTTGCAGGCGCGCGCGCGCCGCCAGGGCCGCATCGGCTTGCGCCGGCAAGGCCTGTTCCGCGCCGGCCAGCGCCTGCTTGTAGGCCAGCCAGGCGCCCAGCAGGCGCTTGGCTTCGCGGGCGGGGACGGGCGCCAGGCGCAGCTCCAGTTCCGCCTCGATCTGGCTGCGGATGGCGGCCAGCGGCTTTTCACCCAGGCCCGCCAGGTAGTAATCGAACAGGTGGCCCAGTTCCGCATCGACCACCAGCTTGTCGCCGGCAGTCACCGTCACGTTGCCATCGGGCCGTGTGCCTTGCATCGAGCGCACGAACGCAAACAGGTCCGGTTCCGGTTTTTCCGGCGGCGGGGCAGGCGGTTCGCCCGGGCGCAGCACCAGGTACAGGGCCAGGGTTGCCAAGCTAGCGCCGATGATCCATTTCGCGTGCATGCGCTTCTCCTTACAGTCCCAGGCCTTGCAGGCGGTTGGCTTGCTGGCGGAA
This sequence comes from Janthinobacterium lyxosi, assembly GCF_051380665.1. Taxonomy (NCBI): domain Bacteria; kingdom Pseudomonadati; phylum Pseudomonadota; class Betaproteobacteria; order Burkholderiales; family Oxalobacteraceae; genus Janthinobacterium; species Janthinobacterium lyxosi. The sequence goes on along the minus strand of NZ_JBNYXM010000016.1, from coordinate 69,976 downwards.
GACGGTGACGGGGTTCGTCTCGAACAGGTTGACGATACCGACGAACTGGTTGACTTCATCGAGGTGGTTCATGGCGTAGTCGTCGCGGATCACCTTGCCCAGGTGGCTGGAGCAGCTGCTGACCAGGCCATCGTTCTTGACGCCGCCGAAGGCCAGGCTGATGGTTGCCAGGGCCGGGTCGCCCACGTCGAGCACATTCGTGTACGGTTGCGCGCCGCTCCACGAAAAGTAGTACACGCCTTGCACCTGGTAGGCGCCTTCGCCGCAGGCGGAGGTGGGCATGCCTTGAGGATGACGGCTGTTGAAGGCCAGCGAGCCGGCCGTGGAGAGGGAGGTGAGCGAGGCGCCCGCGTTTTGCGGCAATCCCTTGTTGCCCGACAAAATGCCGATCAGGGAGGCGAGTGCATTGCCCAGCGCGCCGCTGGCGTTGGGAATGGCGCCGCTGAGGATATCGGCCACCCTGGAACCCTTGTTGACGCCCGCCACGCTAGTGACGGACGCTACCAGGTCGGGCCGCACGGAAGCGACATAGCGTGCCGTGGGGCCGCCGTGGCTGTGTCCGATCAAGTTCACCTTGGCCGCTCCCGTGGCGGCGAGGATTTGCCGCACCTGCGACAGCAGCTGCTCGCCGCGCACTTCGGTGCTGTTGGCGGCCGACACGGTAGTCACATACACTTGCGCGCCGCCGCTGCGCAGGGCGGCGGGGACACCATAAAAATATTCGACGGGACCGAGCTTGTCGAAGCCGAACAGGCCGTGCACCAGCACGATCGGGTACTTCGTTTGCGTGTAGCCGGTGGCGCTGGCGCTGCCGGGCAGGATGGCGAGGGAGAGCAGCAGGGTGGATAGCAGTTGCCAAAAGCGAGTCTTCATTTTGTCTCCGTTATGTATTAATACTCGATTAATAGTGGAAATGTCGATGCTGTAGCGATTACCCGTGCGCTCCTGCACATTCTATCGATGCCTTAAATATAGCGAGCGCTCGGTTTTTTGAATGTAACATCACTGGATTTAAATTGCAGTGAATTGCATGATGCAGCGCAATAACTGTGGATATTTGGCGTTGCGTATTCACCTATTGCATAGTTGAAAGGTCACAGTTGTTTTCCTGAGCTATAATCGGCCCGGCATCAGCCGTCCCGCCGTCTTGCATTGCCGTGCCCAGGCATTGCATGGATATCGCTCTTACACCGTTACTTGGGAATGCACTTGTCGACCCATTTTAATTTTGAACAGTTTCAGCAGATGACGCCTTTAAATGGCGAAAATATCTGGGAATATATTCTTGACCGCCACGCGGAACGTATTGGCGTCAAACGCCGCAAGCCGGCGCTGGAAAATCTTGAACGCATCTTCGTCGCCACCTTCCGTCTGGCCAATGACGTGGGCTTCCGCGCCATGAGCTTGCGCGACCTGTGCCGCGAGACCGGGCTGTCGATGGGCGGCCTGTATGGCTACATCACCAGCAAGGACCAACTGGCCGAAATGATCGAGGACGTGGTGCGCCACGCCACGCAAGCCTTGCCGCTGCTGTTTGCCGACGTGAAGTCGCCGCTGGACCGCCTGGAGGCGATGATACGCTCGTCGATCTACCTGTCCGAAGTGCTGCAGCCGTGGTTTTATTTTGTCTTCATGGATTCGCGCGTGCTGCAGGTGGAGCAGCGCAGCATGGCGAAGAATTCGGAACTGTATGTGCAGACCTTGATCGCCACCACCATCGGAGAAATCGAGCCGAAGCCGCAAGGCGACCCCACCTTGCTGGCGGCGCACTGCCTGGCCCTGTTCCAGGACTGGTACGTGAAGCGCTGGAAGTACCGCGCCGCGAAGGTTAATGTCGACGATTTCGCCGACAGCGTCATCAGTACGGTGCGCGGGTATCTGAGCGTGACTGGCGTTTAGCGCGGCGTCCTGGCATTGGTCCGGCAGTGTCGCGTGTCACCAGGGCATGGCCGCGGTACGAGCCCTGTCTGCATCAGGCTGTCGCTGCGCGCTGGAGCGCAGCCTTGCCCTCTAGGCTGGCCTACTTCTCCTATTTTCCTGAAAGTAACACCGCTGCTTTGGAATGCTGCTGCCTGATGGCCGCTGGCACGCCGCAGCATGAGACCACGTCAGGCACACTGATGCGGTCGGCGGCTTTGGTCGTGCGTGATATTAAAAATGTGAAAGTTTTATTTCGCATGAATTATATCGGATGGCTGCCATGTTCAAAAATACTCCCCCGCTGCGAGTTTGACTGGTATCAAAATATATTTTCATGATCTGGAATAAAGTCAAATGGTCGGGTGTGGATTGCCCTTCTTGGTGATTTATTTTGAGAAATTTATTTTGGGGGCATCATGTCTAATGAAAATTTCAAGTTTATTTCTTTTGAATCCGGGCTTGAAAGGATTGCACATGCCAGAAAAGAACTGGGATTGACCGAGCAAAATACAACGGTGCTGACTTCGCGAGATCCATTTGCGCAGCGCATACGCGAGAGCCTCAGTATCCGCAAGCTTCCAGCGGGCTTCCAGAAATGGCAATTACCGTTCGCGTTGACCGGAAAAGGGGCGCAGTTCTTTATTTCCGTCGCTCAAGCGGGAGCTGGCGTGGAGGAACACTTGCATGAGGAAGGCGACGGCATACGGGTCATCGTGTCCGGCTCCATCGAATACGCCGGGCTCGAGCTGACGGCCGGCGATTGGATGTTCATTCCGCAGAACGTGCCATATGCATTTAATGCGGGCAAATACGGCGCGACCATGTTTTATTGTTACGCATGTTGCTGCGTTCCAAATTAATCGATCATTGACGTATTGTTTATGTCGATATTGGCGCAATTCGGATCGGCGTCGCGGCTTTTTATTGGCCGATCGTCTGTGCCTTGCAAGATAATTTATTGCATATTCATGTGGAGGCAGTATGAACGATATGCGGGGGAAGATAACGGAAGTGATATTCCAGGTTGAATATCCGGATGGGACGAGCAAGATATCAAAATTCGTGCCGGAATTCAGGCTCAATGCCATGCTGTTTTCAGACTGCCTGATGACGCCTGAAATGAAAGAGAAATTCACTGTGTCCGAAGAGGATTGGAAAAAGAATCCTGCCATGATTATTGTCGACGGAGAAATCCTTAAGGCTAATTGTGATTGGCCAGATTGCCAGCAAGCGTGATTGACAATGCAGCGGCCCCATGCGAGTGGCGCGGGCCGCGGGCCACCGGGTGTAACGGTGGCTCCCGGCCCGGCCAGACGGCCTCAGTTCGTCTCAACCGGCACCGTCTCCGGCAGCGCCGCCGGGTCCGTCGGCGTCTCCACATCCATGTCCAGTGTTTTCACGCCATTCATGTCGATGAATTCATCGTACAGCCACTCGCCATCGACCTGGCTCAGGCCTGCCGGCACGGCGCGCGTGACTTGCGGGCGCGTCGAAAGGGCCGTGCGCATGTAGTCGATCCAGATCGGCATGGCCAGGGTCGAGCCGAATTCGCGTCCGCCCAGCGATTTCGGTTCGTCATAGCCCATCCACGCCACCGCCACGATGCCGCCGCCGTAGCCGGCGAACCAGCCGTCGACGGCGTCGCTGGTGGTACCAGTCTTGCCGGCGATGTCGCTGCGTCCCAGTTTTTTCGTCGCCGCTGCGCCCGTGCCCGTGCGGGCCACCTCGCGCAGCATGCTGTCCATCACGAAGGCGTTGCGCGGGTCCAGCGCCAGGGTCTTGTCGTCGTTTGGCGCGGGCGGCTTGGTTTGCATCAGCACCGTGCCCTTGGCGTCGACGATGCGGTCGATCAGGTAGGGTTCCACCTGGTGGCCGCCATTGGCGAACAGGGCGTAGGCGCCCGCCATCTGCACGGGCGTGACGGAACCCGTGCCCAGCGCCATGGTGAGGTTGCTGGGCTGGCGCGCCGGGTCGAAACCGAATTTTTCCATAGAATCGTGCGTGTAGGGCACGCCCAGCGCGCGCAGGATGCGCACCGAGGCCACGTTCTTCGATTGCGCCAGCGCATAGCGCATGGTGATGGGGCCGTCGAACTTGAAGTCGTCATTCTGCGGCGCCCACACCTTGCCGCCCGCCTGCATCTCCAGGGGCACATCGTTGATCAGGGTGGCCGGCGAAAAGCCTTTTTCCAGCGCCGCTGAATACACGAAGGGCTTCATGGCCGAACCGGGTTGGCGCCAGGCCTGCGTGACGTGGTTGAACTTTTGCAGGTTGTAGTCGAAGCCGCCCACCATGGCGTGGTAGGCGCCCGTGTCGGCATCGAGCGAAACGAAGGCGGCGGCCACCAGCGGCACTTGCGTGATACCCCAGTTGCCCTTGCCATCCTTGGCGATGCGGATCACGGCGCCTGGGCGCAGCTTGATGCCGGCGCTCGCCTTGCTTGAGAGCGCAGGGGCGGCAAAGCGCAAGCCCTCGCCCGTGATGGCCTTGGCGTCGCCATCACCCGTGTCGGCCACCACCTTGCCGTTGGCGACTTGCGTGACGACGGCGGCGATCAGGCCGTCGCTGTCCGGGCGTTTTTGCAGCGCAGCATCGATGGCGTCGTCGCGCTGCTCGGGATCGGGCGGCATGTCGATGAAGGTTTCCGGGCCGCGGTAGCCGTGGCGCTGGTCGTAGGCGATGACGTTGCGGCGCGTCGAGGCGTAGGCCGCGTCCTGGTCCGCTTTCAGGATCGTCGTGTAGACGCTGATGCCCTTGATATAGCTGTCTTCCTTGTACTGGGCGTAGACGGCCTGGCGCGCCAGTTCGGCCACATATTCGGCATGCGTGTCGAAACCCTGTTTGCCGCGGGTATTGATATGCAGCGGTTGCGCCAGCGCCTGCTGGTACTGGCCTTCGCTGATGTAATCGAGTTCGCGCATGCGTTTCAAGACCAATTGCTGGCGCGCGTGCGCCTTCTTCGGATTGCTGATCGGGTTGTGGCGCGAGGGGTTTTGCGGCAGGCCCGCCAGCATCGACATTTCGGCGATCGACAGTTCCGACAAAGGCTTGCCGAAGTAGGTCTGCGCTGCGCTGCCGAAGCCGAACGAGCGCTGGCCCAGGTACATCTGGTTCATGTACAGTTCGAGAATCTGGCCTTTTGACAGGGCCGCTTCGATCTTCAGGGCCAGCATGATTTCATTGAGCTTGCGCGAGGCGACTTTTTCGCGCGTCAGGAAGAAGTTGCGCGCCACCTGCATGGTGATGGTGGAGCCGCCGCCGTGGCCGAAGCCGTGGCGCAGGTTCGACAGCACGGCGCCGCCGGCGCGCACGAAGTCGATGCCGTGGTGTTCGTAGAAGCGGCCATCCTCGATGGCCAGCAGGGCTTTTTTCATCATTTCCGGCACTTGCGCAATCGGCACGAAGTCGCGGTGCTCTTCGCCGAATTCGCCGATCAGCACATTGTCTGCCGTGTACACGCGCAGCGGTATCTTCGGCTGGTAGTCGGTAATGACGCCCAGCTCGGGCAGGCGCGGGCGCACGTACAGGAACAGGTAGGCGGCCAGCAGCACGGCTGCGGCCAGCGCGGCGGTGCCGGCGAGGATGACGCCGCGCACGGTGGCGCGGCGGGAAGGCCAGGGGAATCCGGATCGATTGGCAGTCAAGGCAGTCTCACGTGAGCGTGCAAGGCACGGTGGCAGCGATTATAGACCAATGCGCCAGCGCTTCCTGTGCGGGCGGGGCGGCGTGGCCGGCCTCCGGGACCGGGTGCAAAAAACCTTTTCATCGAAACGCGGCTGTGCGATAGTCTCGGCTTCAAGAAAATAGCCCGGGCCTCGATCCGGGCTGTTTATTTTATATAATTAAGGATTTATTTATGGCAAAAGATGCAATGCCGAGCGCCGTGAAGCCGTATATTCCGGCCGATGCGAAGCTGCCCGAGATGACCTTCCGCGCGCTGTTCATGGGCGTCATCCTGGGGATGGTCTTTGGCGCCTCCTCGCTGTACCTGGTGTTGAAAGTGGGCCTGACCGTCAGCGCCTCGATTCCCGTCGCCGTGATCGCCATCACCCTGTTCGGCCTGGCCAAGAAGGTGGGCGGCAAGGATTCGTCGATCCTGGAAAACAGCATCACGCAAACGGCCGGTTCGGCCGGCGAATCGCTGGCCTTCGGCCTGGGCGTGACCATGCCCGCCATCCTGATCCTGGGCTTCGACCTGGAAATTTCGCGCGTCATGCTGGTCGGTATCCTCGGCGGCCTGCTGGGCATCCTGATGATGATCCCCATGCGCCGCACCATGATCGTCGACCAGCACAAGGAACTCAAATTCCCCGAAGGCACGGCGTGCGCCGAAGTGCTGAAGGCGGCCGCCACGGAAGAATCGCGCATCGCCGCCGGCGAAAGCATCGACAAGGATTCGGCCGCCGCGCTGGACGCCAAGCGCCGCGCCAAGATCATCTTCGGCGGCTTCGCCGTGGGCTTGCTGTATAAAGTGTTCAATATCTCGTTCAAGGGCTGGAAGGATACGCCGGGCGTGGAATTTGCCGCGCCGCTGAAGGGCGGCTCCATCGGCGCCGAGATTTCGCCTGAATTGCTGGGCGTGGGCTACATCATCGGCCCGCGCATCGCCGCCACCATGGCGGCCGGCGGCGTGCTGTCGTACCTGCTGCTGATCCCGATGATCAAGTTCTTCGGCGACAGCCTGACCACCGTGCTCTCGCCGGGCACCAAGTTGATCAGCGAAATGGGCGCCGACGACGTGCGTAGCGCCTACGTGTTGTACATCGGCGCGGGCGCCGTGGCCGCCGGCGGCCTGATTTCGCTGGTGCGCGCCATGCCCATGATCTGGCGCAGCCTGTCGGCTGGCCTGAAGGGCATCGGCAAGGGCGTCAAGAGTGATTCCACCCTGCGCACCGACCAGGATATTCCCCTGAAATGGGTCATCATCGGCTGCCTGTCCATCATCGCCGTGATCACCTTCGCCACGCCGTTGCACATGAACTTCCTCGGTGCGCTGCTGATCCTCGTCTTCGGCTTCCTGTTCGCCACCGTGTCGTCGCGCCTGACGGGCGAAATCGGCTCCTCGTCGAATCCGATCTCCGGCATGGCCGTGGCCACCTTGCTGTTTACTTGCCTGATCTTCCTGATCATGGGCTGGACGGGCGGGCGTTATTATGTGACTGCCCTGTCGGTGGGCGCCATCGTGTGCATCGCCGCCAGCAATGCCGGCACCACGTCGCAGGATCTGAAAACCGGCTACCTGGTGGGCGCCACGCCGCGCCTGCAGCAGTACGCGATCCTGGCCGGCGCCTTGTCGTCGGCCCTGATCCTCGGTCCGATCCTGCTGAAACTGAACGAAGCGAGCACCGTCTACGTGCCGGCCGCGCAAGTGGCGCCTGGCCTGACGGTCGACGCGTCCAAGCTGACGGTGACGGGCGAGCTGCATGGCCCGCAAGCCGACACCGACCACAATACGTATAAAGTCTGGCAAAAGACGGATACCGTGGGCGGCCCGGCCGGCAAATATTTTGTCAAGGACGATGGCCAGCTGGCTTACCTGGTCGATCCGGGCATCAATGGCCATTACAGCAAGCGTCCCGACGGTTCGGAAGTGAAAAAATACGATGCGCCGAAGGCCGTGCTGATGTCCTACATCATCAAGGGTATCCTCGACCAGCAACTGCCGTGGACCCTGGTGCTGTTCGGCGTGATGATCGCCGTGGTGCTGGAAATGGCCGGCATCCCGTCGCTGGCGTTTTCCGTGGGTGTGTACCTGCCGCTGTCGTCCACCTTGCCGATCTTCGTCGGTGGCCTGGTGCGCTGGCTGGCGGACCGCCGCAACAACAAGCTGGAACACAACGCAACACTGAACGAGGAAGAACGCCAACTGGCGGGCGACCGCAGTTCGGGCGTGCTGCTGGCATCGGGATACATCGCCGGCGGCGCGCTGGCCGGCATCATCATTGCGATCACGGCCGGCGTGCTGACGCACTTCGACCAGATGATGGCCGACTGGGCCGAGCACGGCAATCCGTTCTACGCAGGCTTGCACTCGGATGCGCTGTCCCTGCTGCCGTATGCGCTCATCATCGTGCTGCTGTACATTGTGGCGCGCGAGAAGAAAGCGTCGCAGGCGTAGAGCGCCATCCATCCGCATTTTCAGCAAAGAATGCCCGGGTGATACCGGGCTTTTTTGTGCGCGCCGCAGGCCTGTGCAGGCATTTTGTTGTGAAAATGAAATCAAATATCGCCAGATGGTGTATTGTAATTGCTATTTAAAATACAACAAACTGGAGTTCTCCTTATGTCCCCACTGCGATGCCGCAACAAGTTGCACGGTTTTATCCACGTTGCCTTGCTGGCGGCCTGTCCGGTCCTGCATGCGGCGCCGTTTCCCGTCGAGGCCATGTTTGAAGCGGAATCCGCGGCGCCGGCCGGCCCTTGGGTGCAAGAGTACCTTGGCAGCAACGTGGTTTCCGGCGGCGGCTATCTGAGTACGCCTGCCAACCTGGTGCGCGCCGATACGCCTGGTGCGGCGGCGGAGTTGTCGTACACCGTGGCCGTACCCCGTGACGGCAACTATACGGTCTGGCTGCGCGTGCTGGCGCCGGCGGCGAACGCCGCATCGCTGTACCTGGCGCTTGACAATGGCGCCTATGCCAGCGTAGCCGTGCCGTTCATTTACGGCCAGGCCGCGCAGTGGACCTGGGTGCCTGTCACCGGCTGGCTCGCCGCCGGCGAACGCGAACTGAAGCTCAAGTACCGGGAAGGGGGCCTGGGGATCGATTGCCTGCTGGTGACGGCGCTCGCCGATTTTGTGCCGCAAGGTTATGGCGTGTACCCGCTACCTACCGTGCTGCCGCCGCCAGGGGAGCATCCGCGCCTGTTTGCCCGACTGGGGGACCTGGCTGCGATACGCGGCCGTTTCGAGTCGACTGCGCAAGAAATGGTTTCGCACCGCGCTGCCCTGAATGCGTTTATCCAGGCGCCAGCCGTGGTCGCGCTGCAGCCGCTGCCCGTGTTCGTACCCGGCGCTCCGGCCATGACCAACCACCAGATCGATGTCGTGAGCAGGATCAAGGCGAAGGCGCTGCACTTTCTCCTGTACGAACGCAGTGGCCAGCCGGCGCAGGCGCAGCGGGGCAAGGAAGCCGTGCAAATGCTGCTCGACTACCTGGCCGCCGTCCGCTTTTCGCCCGGTTACAACTATCCGAACGACAAAGGCGAGATCATCCTGGCCAGCGCCATGGTGTATGACTGGTGCTTCAATCTGATGAGCGTGCAGCAGCGCGCCTATGTCGTCACGCGCTTTACGCAGATGGCCGCCACGATGGAAATCGGCTTTCCGCCGTCGCGGCAAGGCGCCGTCGTGGGCCATGGCAGCGACAACCAGCTGCTGCGCGACCAGCTATCGGCCGCCATCGCCTTTTATGACGAGGCGCCCCTGGTCTACAACATCGTTGCCGGACGCTTCTTTGCCGACTATATTGCGCCGCGAAACTACGCCTACGCTTCGCAAGCCCATCACCAGGGCGCATCCTACGGCAAAGTGCGCTTTCTGTCGGACATGTACGCCGCATGGATATTCCGGCGCATGGGAGCCGCTCCCGTGTTCGATCCCGTGCAGCAGATGACGCCGTATCACTGGCTGTATGCGCGCCGCCCCGACGGGCAATGGATGCGCGATGGCGATGTCTACCATTCGGCCTATAGCAACAGCACCGAATACTGGGGCGAACCGCTGGCCTACATGCTGCCCGCCACCTACTACAATAATTCCACGTTAAAACATGAGTATCTGAGACAGCCGATCAACTTTATCCATGCCAAGGATAGTATCTGGCCTGTCCTGCTTGGCAATACGGCCATGGGCAGCACGCCCAGTCCCGCCACCTTGCCATTGACCAAGTATTTCCCTGATCCCGCCGGCTTGATGATAGCCCGCACGGGCTGGACCGATGGCATGCATGTGGAATCAGGCAATGTGCTTGCCACGATGAAGCTGGGCGGCGACTGGTTTGGCAACCACGAGCATTACGACGCCGGGCATTTCCAGATTTATTACAAGGGTGGCTTGGCCATCGATTCGGGCATTTATAGTGGCAAGGATGTTGCCGATCCTAGCATCTCCCTGGAATACGGCAGCGCGCATGACATGAACTATCACAAGCGCAGCATCGCGCATAACACGATGCTGGTGTATGATCCCGACGAGAATTTTGACGGCTATGCCAATGATGGCGGACAGCGTTTTCCGGGCGAGGAGCCGCAAACCCTGGCGGAATTGGCCAACGGCTACAAGGTGGCCACTGTGCTCAGGCACCAGGTTGGCCCCCAGGCGCAGGCGCCGGACTACAGCTACATCAAGGGTGACCTGACGGCCGCGTACAGCAGCAAGGTGCGCCAGTTCCAGCGCTCATTTGTGTTCCTCAATCTCAAGAGTACGGATCATCCGGCCGCACTGGTCGTCTTTGACAAGGTCAGCGCCAGCGATGCGGGGTTCAAGAAGACCTGGCTGCTGCATAGCCAGTCCGAACCGGAAATCAGCGGCGACACGGTGGTCATCGAGCGCACGGAATGGGACTATAACCATACCTACCAGTACAACGGCAAGCTGATCAACCGCACCTTGCTGCCGGCGAATGCCGTGCTGGTCAAGGTGGGTGGCAGCGGCAATGAATTCAGCGTCGGCGGCACGAATTATCCGATCCAGCCTGAAGCCGACTATTCAACCGAGGAAGCCGGCGCCTGGCGGCTGGAAGTCTCGCCGCCGGTTGGCAACGAAACAGACCTGTTCCTGAATGTCATGCAGGTGATGGATGCCGGCAGCGCGCTGCCTGCGCTGCCCACGACGGCCATCGATTCGCCGCTGCTGACCGGTGTGAAAATCAAGGATCGCGTGGTGCTGTTTTCCAGGAGCGGCTTGCCGCTCGACGGGGCTGTCACGGTCGAGTTGCCGGCACAGACCGCATCCATGCAAGTCCTGGTGACGGATTTGAAAGAAGGCGTCTGGACTGTCCGCAAGCGCGGCACGGGCAGCCCTATCGAGGATGAGGTGACTGCCGAGGCCGGCACCTTGTATTTTGTCGCCCTTGGAGGAGGGCTGTACGATCTGCAGCGTACCGATGCCAGCGCCCGGCGTGCAGCGGCCGCATTGCCAGGCTCACCGGCCGTGCCGTAAGAGGCCAGGTGAAATGGGTCGCGCCGCCAGTTGCGCCGCGCTGGCGTAGATGGTCACGTGTTCGGCCGCCAGCTGGCGCAGGTGCTCGAAAAACGCCTGTGCCGGAATGCACCACGACGCCGCATCGCCAACCTGGCCGTTCACGCGCAGGCCGGCGGCGTCAAATTCCCGGTGAAAGTACTCGCGCAGGTCGCCACGACTGGGATGGTCGATGCGGCGCTGTGCGACTGCAGGATCGAAAGGCCGCACGGGCACTTCCCAGCGCCGGCCGGCGTGGTCCAGGCAGGCCAGCAGCTTTGTATCGTCTTCCCACACGGGCACGGGAAAGGCGTCGCCCATGGCGTCCTCCAGTGCGTGATAGAACGTCACCGGCCCCATGGAGATGCCGAGACCAAGCACCTTGGCGTGGTCGCAGCCGATAAACCTCTGCCAGGGCGAGTCCATGCCGAAGATCGAGGGCGCGCGGTGGTGCGCCTCGGTGAGATCGGCGGCATGGCGGCCCCACGCGGAGACGGAATGGGTGGGGTGGATACTGCGCCGGACACCGGCGCTGGCGAGGAACGCTTCGGGCAGGCGTCCCATGTGCGTGCCATGGCGGCGCGGGTCGAACACATAGTCTGGCATGGCGCAGGTGGCGCGCACCGTGCCGCCGGGCAGATAGTAGGTGGGCAGCAGCAGGGTGCCTTGCGGGCCGACGGCGTCCTGCAGGGCGCGTATCACCGCCAGCGCGCCGCCTTCCACGTAGCCCAGGCTTTTCAGCGAAGAATGGATGAATAGCGTTTCTCCCTGAACGATGCCGAGCCGCGCCAGGCCGGCCGCCAGGGCGGCGCGCGTCACGTGGGGTGCGTTGTGGCGCACGTGCCGGGCGCTGGCGGCGCGGTGCCACGCTTCCAGCGCGGCCCTGGCGGTCCGCTTGGCCCCTTCAAGCATCGCCGGCTTCCCGTTCCATCGCCAGTTCCAGCAGGTTCGCATCGATGCAGAATTTGGCGGCCCAGTTCAGGTAAGCCCAGGTGCCGTAGTCGCCATCGATGGGAAACGAGCCCTTGACGCCGCCGCGCGCGTGCGCGGGGCCGTCGATGCTGACCGAGCGCCGCACGTAACGGTTCAGGCGGCGCCCTGCGTCGAGGTAGTGCCGCTCGCCCGTGAGCTGGTACAGCAGGAACAGGCAATGCGCGTTTTGCGCGGAACCCGTGAGGCAGGCGTAGCTGGTCCCCGGCTGGAAGTCCGGGCCGAGGCGGCCCGCCAGGTAGCCATTGGCCGCCACGGCCTTGGCGATGCCCGTGCCGGTGCGCACGGCGGCGTGCCGCAGGTCGGCGCGCGCCGAAAAACGGTGCGCTTCGAGCAGGCCGCGCAAGGCGTAGCCGATGGTATGCGTCAGGGGCAATAGCGGGTTGTCCAGGCAGTTCGACGCGAACCAGCCGTTGGGGTGCTGTTTGCTCAGCGCCCAATCGACCTGGCGCAGGCCGGCCGCGCCATAGCCGTGGCCCGGCGCGATGCGGTCCGCCTCGAACAGGCCCCACGCCACATGCGTTTCGTAGGCCTTGTCGCCGGCGCTGGCGAACGGTGTCGGATGCCGGCGCCAGCAGCCGTCGGCATCCTGGCTGTCGCGCAGCCAGCTTGCCGCGCGGTGCATGGCGTCCTGGTATGCCGCGCCGTACGCTTGCACGCCGGCGGCCAGGCCAAGCAGGATTTGCCCCGTGTTGAAGGTGACGGGCACGCGCGGCGTCGAATCGATCTTCCCGCCCTGGAAACCGCCTTGCGGGAACTGGATGGCCACGCACCAATCGAGCATGCGGCGCACGCGCCCGTGCAGACCATCGTCGCCCGTGCGCTGCGCCACGGTGATGAGGGTGGGGATGATGTAGCCGGTGGTCTCCGGGTAGGAGCTCGACCAGCCTGTCAGCAGGCTGTAGTCGCGCGCGACGCCGCCGTCGTTTGAACTGGAATGGTCTTGCGCCGCGCATAGCCAGGCGGTGCAGGCCTTGACGACGGCTTGCGGTCCGGGGTCGACGGCGGGCAGGCCGCACCGGTCCGACAGCCTCTCCATGCGCGCCGCCGCCGGCAGGCTCGCTTGCGGCGCCAGTGTGTTCCTGATCTTCGTGAGCAAGGTGTGCATGGCAGCGCTGGCGTGGTGGTTGGCTTTGGTTACTGTAGCGCTGGCAGCCGGCAGGGCCTTTGACTTGCCGCAAGCGAAGCGCGTCCGCATCGCTGCTGCCGGAATTGACGCATAATAGCTACTTCACCATCGTTGACGAGGCCCGCCATGAACAGCGTCACGCTTGAATACACCGTCGTCACCAATCCCGACTCCTTTGTCGGCTTCAAGTATTACGTCAAGGCAGGGCAGGCATTCGATGCCGATGATTTTGCCTATTCCTACAAGCTGAACCGGTCCGACCTGGACCCGGACAGCGTGCTGGCTACCCGCGAGGCGGCGGCCAATTTGCAGCCGGGCGAGTGGCTGACGGTGTCGCATTCGATTGCGGCGTAGCGGTCATACTACGTGTTTCTTCTTTCACTTTACCGGCCCGCCAGAGGTCTCTGCGTGTGAATCTTTCAGCATTTCCTGATATCTCTATTGTTCCAACCTTGGCTGAACACGCCAAAGCCCTCGCTGAACTGGTAGGACACAACCGTGAGCACCTGCACGCTTTCCTTCCCGCCGTGCTGCAATTGGCGTGCATCGACGATGCCAGGGCCTATCTGGAAGCCGCTGCCGCACGCGCCGCCAGTGGTGAAGTGCTGGAATGGCATGTTTTTTCCGGTACGGCTTTATGCGGCAGCATCCGCCTGAAAGACCTCGACGCAGCGGACCGCAATGCCAGAATCGGTTATTACCTGGCCCGCCAGTTCCAGGGCAGGGGCATTGCCAGCGCAGCGGTGCGCGCCGTCCTGGCGCATGCGTTTGGCGCGCTGCAGTTGCACCGCATCGAATTGCAGTGCGCGGCAGGCAATCATGCCAGCATGGCGCTGGCCGGGCGGCTGGGATTTATGCACGAAGGCGTGTTGCGGCAGGCGGAATGGTTAAATGGCGCGTTTGTCGACCTGCATGTCTATGGCTTGTTGCAGCCCGATTTTGTGCCGGATGGCGCGGCCCTCAGCCTGGCATGAACCAGGCGCGCAGTTCAGTCGTTCATCATGGTTTCCTCGGCTAGATGCCGAACACTTTCAAGATCGCATCGGTGAACCCCTCGAACCAGCTGCCCACCTTGCCCGGCTGCTTGCCGTGGCGCGGGGTTTCCTCGTACAGATAGACGCCGTTGGCACCGTCGAAGCGGTCGTTGAGCAAGGCTTGCTGGCCGCGCAGGTAGGGGATGAAGGTTTCGCTGCGCAGGGTCGAGTACAGCACGTCGGTGCTAAAGCCCAGGGTGGCGGACTGGCTGATGGAGCGGCCCTGGCCCGCCCGCTCCAGGCGCACGCCGCGGCAGCCGCGCACGATCAGGGTGACGGGGCCGCGAAAGACGATGAAGCGCAGCTGCAGGGTGAGCCAGGCATGCAGGCTGCCCAGGCGCCAGTGGCTGGACATCGCCAGCGGCTGGCCCGTGTCGCAGATCAATCCCACCAGCCCCCGCGGCTGGAACACGAGGGCGCTGCCGGCCGGCAGGTGCAGGACGGCGATTTCCAGCAGCGGGTCGTCGCTGGCGGAAATCGTCACGGATGCTGGCACGTCGCTGTGCAGGCGCGTCAGCGCCACCATGCCGGCAGCCAGGCTGGTAAATGGAAAGCGCCAGTCCAGCAGCCACTGGGTGCGCTTGCGCGTGCTGACGGGCGACGATTGCAGGTATGCGGGATGGATCAGCATCTGTTGCCCAGGCTTTAGCTGCAAGGCCTGCGAGACGGCGGAGATGCGCGATGCGTCATGCTGTGGCAGCGGCAGGGCGGCGCCATCGGCCTGCAGTTCGCGCGCAAGCGACAGCGGCGGCAAACGCGAGGCCAGGGGCGCCAGCACGAAGTAAAAGAAGGCCTTGATGGCAACGGGCAGCAGGATGGCCGACAGCACCAGCAGGGCGGCCGTGGGCGCCACGTCCAGTACGGGGCCGCGCCAGCGGGCGATCCAGTTGCGCGCCAGCTGCGCTTCGCCGGCCGTAATCGCCGCCTGCACGGGCGCCTGCGCGCCGGCCAGCGCCGCATTGTCGATGGCAAATGGCGCGGGAAGGGACGCATTGTTGGTGCGGGCGCGCTGCGCCAGCCAGGCACGATAAGCTTGCAGGTTGATGTCGCGCAGGCGCTGGCCTTGCGCTTCGAGCTGCGACAGCTGAGCGTAAGCGTCGCTGCCGGGCAGGCGGGCCGCCAGCGGGTGCTGCGCTTCCAGTTCCCGGCGCTGGCGCAGGTTGTGCTGCAGCGCGGCATACGCGCTGACGTGTGCGGCATGCAGGCGCGCCAGCGTTTGCCGCGCATCTTCGCCGCTGATGGCCGCCTGCAGGGCGGTCAAATAACGGGCTTCCTGTACCAGTACTTCGATCTCCACGCGGCGCATGGCTTCCTCCTGCGCGTGCATGGCCAGGGTGCTCGTGTCGGGCAGGGGGAGGGTGAATAGCGAAGGCTGCTGCAGCGCGCGCAGTTGGCGCAATTGCGCCTGCACTTCCTGCAGGCGGGCCGCGATGGCCGTTTGCGAGGCCTGTTGCAGGGCGTTGGTCCGCGCCGTGGCGGCACCGGCCAGGCCGGCACCATGATGATCGGCGCCGTCGGCGGCCAGCCTGAGCGCGGCGACCGCCTGGCTGCCGGCGCTGTAGGCGCGCCATTCGGCCAGCAACAGGCGTCCGGCCAGCAGGATGACGATGAACAGCGCGAACTGCAGCGCGTGGCGCAGCAGGAAGCGCAGGATGGCCGTCAGCAGATGGCGCAAGGAGAGTCCGCCTTAGCTGGCCGCGCTATCGGCATCAAAGCAGCATTTCTTGTACTTCTTGCCGCTGCCGCAGCGGCACGGGTCGTTGCGGCCCGTCTTCGGCACTTCGCGCAGCACGGTGGCGCCGGACTGGCTGTGTGCCTGGCTTTTCAGGTGGCGCTGGCGCGCCCAGGCGGCGTTGATGGCGATGACCGCGGGAATCACGCCATCCATGGCCGTTTCAGCCGCATCGTCGTCGAGCTCGCTGGCAGCGGCCAGGTGCTGAAACGGCGCCAGGTACTCAGGGTGGCTGACGGCCAGGGCCGCCCATTGGGGCTTGTCCAGGTTGGTGCCAAGCAGGAAGCCTGCACACCAGGCGGGCACGCTCCATTCCGGGCCGCATACGTAGATGGGCTCGAAGCTGTCCGGGTCCTTCGCCAGCCATTCGACCATGTAGGCGTGGTGGCGCTGCGCCAGGCTGGCCGCACGTTCGCTGGCCTCATCCTGTGCAGGCAAGGCGCTGCCGGCCGCCTTGTCCCAGACCCATGGCAGCCATTGTTCCGGCGTGATCTGCTTCGGGCTCAGGGCGACGGCCGTCACGAAACCTTCCAGCATCGACACGTCCATGGCATGGCCGGCCAGGGTAGGCGCGGCCAGCAGGGTGTCGAGTTCGGCGTATTCGTCGTCGGAGAGGGGCGTGGTGGTAGATATGCTGGACATAATAATCTTTGGTGATGTGGGTGGAGTGGCCGGTGGCCCTGGCGGTATTGTACCGCCCGGTAAGGGTGAAACTGCTGCTGGAATAAAAAACGGCGGCCCGCAGGCCGCCGTTCTGATCTACAGCAAGACGCTTACTTCACGCCGTGCATCAGTTTGTTGATCAGCGGTGCGATCAGGAACAGTACGACACCGGCGCCCAGCAGGGACCAGAAGCCGAAGGTATAGCCGGACAGGGCCGACTGCACCGACATGCCGCTCGTGCCGCTGACGTGGCTGGCGAAGATGCCCGACAGGTTGTTGCCGATACCGGTCGACAGGAACCAGCCGCCCATGCCCAGGCCAACCAGGCGCACTGGCGCCAGTTTGGTGACCATCGACAGGCCGATAGGCGACAGGCACAGCTCACCGATCGATTGCAGCACGTACACAGTGGTCAGGGTCCAGAACGGGATCTTGTTATCGGCGCCAACCAGGCTCGACAGAGCGAAGATCAGCAAGCCGAAGGCCAAGGCATTCCCCAGCAAGCCCAGGCCGAATTTGCGCGGGATCGATGGGTTGACGTTGTGGCGCGCCAGGAAGACCCAGATGGCGGCGATGATAGGCGCGAAGACGATGATGGCGACCGAATTGACCGTCTGGAAGTAGGCGGTCGGGAAGATCCAGAAGCCCAGGTCGCGATTGACGATTTTGTCAGCCAGGAAGGTAAACGAGCTGCCTGCCTGTTCGAAGAACATCCAGAACAGGATGTTGAAGACGAAGATCAGCAGCATGGCGATGACGCGGTCGCGCGCCACTTTGCCGTTGCGGATGCCTTCGATCATCAGCATGAAGGCCAGGCCGATGAACAGCACGGTCAGGACGATTTGCAGTTTTTCAGCGCCGACGGTCAGCAGGAAGTACATCAGCGGGATCACGCACAGCGAGCCGACGGCCACCCAGACGACGCGCATCGGGTTGCCGGCACCGGCTTCCGGAGCGCCGATGCCCTTCAGGGCGCGGCGGCCGATGAAGAACCATACCAGGCTGATGATCATGCCGAAACCGGAAGCCATGAAGACCATCTTGTACGACGGCATGGCGCTGGTGCCGAAGATCGACTCGGCCAGCCACTGGGTGAAGACAGGGGCGACCATGGCGCCCATGTTGATGCCCATGTAGAAGATCGTGAAGCCACTGTCGCGGCGCGGATCGGCTGTCGTGTACAGCTTGCCGACCATGGTCGAGATGTTCGGCTTGAACATGCCGTTACCGACGATCATGGTGGCCAGGCCCAGGTTGAAGATGTCCTGGTTCGGTACCGAGATGCAGAACAGGCCGGCA
The DNA here is from genome assembly GCF_051380665.1 of Janthinobacterium lyxosi. Classification (NCBI taxonomy): domain Bacteria; kingdom Pseudomonadati; phylum Pseudomonadota; class Betaproteobacteria; order Burkholderiales; family Oxalobacteraceae; genus Janthinobacterium; species Janthinobacterium lyxosi. The sequence continues at coordinate 52,031 of NZ_JBNYXM010000016.1, read as the reverse complement.
GCCATGAAGACGGCGCCCAGCAGGATCGAGCGCTGGTAACCGATGACCCGGTCGGCGATGTAGCCGCCGAACAGGGCGCCGGCATACACCAGCGCGAGGAAGGAACCGTAGGTCAGGTTGGCCGCTGCCTGTCCCGAACCGTCGCCACCGTGGAACTGGGCAACGATGTACAGTACCAGCGCCCAGCGAACTCCGTAGAACGCGAAGCGTTCCCAGAATTCAGTCATGAACAACATCCACAATGGGCTTGGATGGCCCATAATCTGCTTGAACTCGGGAATAACGGCTTCCTTGTTGGGCGTAGTCGCACCGCTCATGCGGTTCCTCCTGAAAAATTATTATAGTCAATCGATACAACAAACTTATGGAAGCCTGCGGGCGGCGGGGACTCTCATGAAGAACCTCACGCACGGGAATTCCAATAGGCTGGCATTCTAATCTACAAATTGCGCTGCGCGAAGATTTCGATTCGCATTAGCAAGAATGACTGTTTCATATTGGTCAAACCGGTTTGCAGGCAAGGGCGGCCCGGGCGATTTGGCGGCGCCACAGCACAACTTGCCCGACTTGTCGTATATTAAGGCTGCAAGACCTTCGAGCATCGATTTTTAAAGGGATTTTTCGCATTATGGAACACGACGTTATCGATACTCTGGTTTCACCGGAAGGCCGCCTGGACGTGCTCTCCAAGACTGAAGTCAACAAATTGCTCGACACCAGCCAGGGCGGCCTGTACAACACCTTCCGTCGCTGTGCGCTGGCGGTCTTGAATTGCGGCAGCACCATCGACGATGGCCGCGCCTTGCTGGAGCGCTACCAATCGTTTGAAATCTCCATCATCCAGCGCGAGCGCGGTATCAAGCTCGACATCAAGGGCGCGCCGGCCATCGCCTTTGTCGACGGCAAGATGATCAAGGGCATCCACGAGCACCTGTTTGCCGTGCTGCGCGACATCATTTTCGTCAGCGACGAAGTCACGGGCAACCCGAAATTCGACTTGCAGAGCACGGAAGGCGTGACGGACGCCGTCTTCCACATCCTGCGCAACGCGAACGTGCTGCAAACCCAGCTCAACCCCAACCTGGTCGTATGCTGGGGCGGCCACTCGATCAATCGCGCCGAATACAACTATTCGAAGGAAGTGGGCTACCAGCTGGGCTTGCGTGGCCTCGATATCTGCACCGGTTGCGGCCCGGGCGCCATGAAGGGACCCATGAAGGGCGCCACCATCGGCCATGCCAAGCAGCGCCTGCACAATGGCCGCTACCTGGGCATCACGGAGCCGGGCATCATCGCCGCCGAATCGCCGAACCCCATCGTCAATGACCTGGTCATCATGCCGGACATAGAAAAACGCCTGGAAGCGTTCGTGCGCGCGGGCCACGGCATCGTCGTGTTCCCCGGCGGCGCCGGCACGGCCGAAGAGATTTTGTATATCCTCGGCATCCTGCTGCACCCGGACAATGCCGAAATCCCGTTCCCCTTGATCTTCACGGGACCGGAAACCTCGCGCGAATATTTCGTGCAGATCAATCAGTTCATCAGCGACACCCTGGGCCCGGAAGCGCAGCAGCGCTATAAAATCATCATCGACGACCCGGAACTGGTGGCGCGCGAAATGCTCGAAGGCATACGCCAGGTGCGTGAATTCCGCAAGGCGCACAGCGATGCGTATTACTTCAATTGGCTGCTGAAGATCGACCACGAGTTCCAGAAACCGTTCCACCCCACGCATGAAAACATGCGCAACCTGAGCTTGCACAAGAATCAGCCCACGCACTTGCTGGCAGCCCAGCTGCGCCGCGCGTTTTCCGGCGTGGTGGCGGGCAACGTCAAGGACGACGGTATCCGTTCGATCGAAGAGCACGGCAACTTCGAAATCCATGGCGACAAGGACATCATGGGCCCCATGGATGCGCTGCTGGCATCGTTCGTGGCGCAGCACCGCATGAAGCTGGCGGGTACCGCGTATGTGCCTTGCTACACCGTGATCCAGTAAGCAGCCTTGAAGTCATCGCGCTGCCCGACGCCGCGTTTGCCGGGGCGGGCAGCGTCTTTCAATCTACGCCCCAGCGTGTTCTTTCGTCGCCACAAGCACTCAAATCGCTTGCGTCATCGATCCTGTAGTGCTATCTTTGGAACCGGTTCCAAATTCAACGTTTGGATGTCAACAGGCAGTGGGGAGCGACCTTGGATTTAGTACGCGGCAGCAAAAAAACAGCCTCCGGCGAGACGGCCCGGCCCGTGACCATCGCCCAGGTGGCGCGCGAGGCGGGCGTGTCGAAGACCAGCGTGTCGCGCTTTCTCGGCGGCGAACTGGACGCTTTGTCCGAGAACATCCGCCAGCAGATCGAAAGCACCATCGCGCGCCTCGGCTACCAGCCGAACCAGATGGCGCGCGGCCTCAAGCGCGGGCGCACGCGCCTGATCGGCATGGTCGTGGCGGACATGCTGAACCCCTACACGGTGGCCGTGCTGCGCGGCGTGGAAGCGGCTTGCCAGCAGCATGGCTACACCTTGATCTTATGTAATACCGGCAATGACGAACAGCGTGAACGCCAGTCGCTTGCCGCGCTGCGCTCGTACAGCGTGGAAGGGCTGATCGTCAACACGCAGGGGCGCAACATCCAGTCGTCCGACTTGCAGCAGGCGGACATGCCCATCGTGCTGGTCGACCGGCGCATCGACGGCGTCGATTTTGACCTGGTGGGCCTGGACAATGTGCAAGCGGGCCGGCTGGCAACCGCGCATCTGATCGAGCAGGGTTTCGACGCCATCGCCTTCGTCGCGCCGCCTTTGACGGGCGTCAGTTCGCGGCAGATGCGCGCCGACGGTTTTCAGGCCGTGATGGCCGAGCATCCCGGCTGCGTGGGCGAAGTGCTGGCAGTGGACCTGGACGACAGTCCCTCCATCGACGCGCAGGTGCGGCAATGCCTGGCGCAATGGCGCGGTCGCCGCGTGGCGCTGCTGGCCTCGAACGGCATGGTGGCGCTGGAACTGGCGCTGATGCTGCAGCGCCTTGCGCTGCGCATGCCGCAAGACGTGGGCCTGCTGGGCTTTGACGAATTACCGTGGTCGCCGCTGGCGGGCCTGAGCACGATCGAGCAGCAGACTTACGAGATCGGTTTTTCGGCGATGACGTGCATGCTGTCGCGCCTGCAGGGCGAGCAATGCCCGCCGCGCGAGGTGCTGTTGCCGGGTAAGTTAATTGTGCGCAATTCCACCCAGGGAGGAATTGCGGGCAAGGGCGGAGATTGACGGAAAGAGGGCGCGTGCCCTTTTTTTTGGGGAAGCTATGGAACCGGTTTCATAAAAAGTGTTTTCACTGGAAAGGGGCATGGATAGTCAGGCAGGGCAATGGCATGAGGTTGGCACAACACGGTAAGAGACGAACTGAATCGTCCATTTGACAATATTCCCGGAAGTGCCTCGACGAGGCCGGTACCGGGATCACAGGAGACTGAAACATGAAGATGACTACACTGTTTTACGCGAAGATCGTGGCTTGCACGCTCGCAGCGACGTGCGCCCTGGGCGCGGCCGCCGACGCCGGCGCCCAGACGCTGGGTGACTTGATCAAGAAAGGCAAGCTGACCATCGGCGTGGTCAGCGGCACGCCGCCGTTTGGCAGCATCGACGCCAAGGGCGCGCCCGTCGGCTATGACGTCGATGTCGCCAACCTGATCGGAAAATACCTGAACCTGCCCGTAGAAGTGGTGCCTTTGACGGCGCCATCGCGCGTGCCGTCGCTGGAATCTGGCAAGGTCGACTTCCTCGTGGCGACCCTGGCGCCCACGCCGGAACGGGCCAAGACGCTGATGTTTACCATGCCCTACAGCGCGTTCGAACTGGCGATCATCGCGCCGCTTGGCGGCAAATTCAAGGCCTTGGCCGACCTGAAGGGCAAGAAGGTGGGCGTGACGCGTGGCACCACGAATGACACGGCGCTGAGCCGTATGGCGCCGGCCGGCACCAGCATCGTGCGTTTCGAGGATGATGCCACCGTCACCCAGGCCTTGCTCAGCAAGCAGGTCGACGCCGTCTCGATCCCCAGCACGATGGCGCTCGACATCATCAAGACGCGCGGCGCGGGCAAGATCGAGGTCAGGTTCACGTATTCCGTGCAACCGAATTCGATGGCGGTGCGCCGCGGCGACTTCGAGCTGCACCAGTGGCTCAACAATTTCATCTACTACGTCAAGCTGAACGGCGAACTCGACGCCATCGCGCGCAAGTGGAGCGGCGCGCCGCTGCCGCCATTGCCGACCTTCTGATACCGCAACCCGCATAGGGATAGTGCCTGTCCGCACGGCGCGCCACCATGGTGGCGCCGCCGGGGATGCGCACGTAGAAAAGGAGTTGAGTATGCCGTATGAATTTCATTTCGAACTCGTCATGCAATCGCTGGATCGCCTGTTGTGGGGCGCGGCGCTGACGATACGCCTGAGCGCCCTGGCTATGGTGCTGGGGCTGGCGGTGGGCGTCTGCGCCGCCGTCATCCTGAAGAACGGTCCCGCCTATGCCCGCGCGGCGGTGCGCGCGTATGTCGAGGTGATTCGCAGCACGCCGTTCCTGGTGCAGCTGTTCATCATTTACTTTGGCTTGCCGTCGCTGGGCCTGCAGCTCGACGCCAACGGCGCCGCGCTCGTTGCCATGACGGTCAACCTGGGCGCCTACGCGGCGGAAATCGTGCGCGCCGGCATAGTCGCCGTGCATCCCTCGCAGCTGGAGGCGGCGCAGGCACTGGGCATGACGCGCTGGCAGGTGATGCGCCACGTGGTGTTGCTGCCGGCTCTGGAAAAAGTGTATCCGGCGCTGGCCAGCCAGTTCACGCTGATGATGCTCGCCTCGAGCGTGGTGTCGGCCATTTCCGCCGAAGAGCTGACCGCCGCCGCCCACCTGCTCGACTCGGAAACCTTCCGCAGCTTCGAGATCTATATCGTCGTGATGGTGCTGTACATCCTGCTGGCCCTGCTGTTCCGCTTCGGCTTCTGGGTACTGGGCCAGATCGTCTTCAAACGCCGCCGCCGTCTGGGCGCGGTCCGCATGGGAGCATGACATGATCAGTGACTTTTCCTGGGATAACCTGCAATTCCTGCTCGAGGCCACGCGCTGGACCATCGGCCTGTCGCTGATCGTTTTCATCACGGGCGGCATCGCCGGCTTCGCGGTGGCGCTGCTGCGCACGGCGCGCAGCCCGTTCCTGCGTTTCATCAGCGCCCTGTACATCCAGCTGATCCAGGGTACGCCGGTGCTGATCGTGCTGTTCCTCACTTACTACGGCCTGGCCCTGTTCGGCTACAAGCTGTCGCCGATCATCGCGGCCGGCGCGGCGATGACGATTTTTTCCAGCGCCTACCTGGGCGAGATCTGGCGCGGCTGCATCGAAGGCGTGCAGCGGCAGCAGTGGGAAGCATCCGCCGCGCTGGCGCTGAACCGCTACCAGCAGCTGCGCTACGTCATCTTGCCGCAGGCGCTGCGCCATTCGCTGCCGCCGACGGTGGGCTTCATGGTGCAGATCATCAAGAACACTTCGATCACCTCGATCATCGGCGTGGTGGAACTGACGCGGGCAGGGCAACTGGTCAGCAACGCGACCTTCCTGCCTTTCATCGTCTTCCCCGTCGTCGCCCTGATCTACTTCGCGATGTGCTACCCGCTGTCGCGCTACAGCCATTCACTGGAAAGGAAATTCCATGCCCATCGTTGAAATTGACAATATCAGCAAGAGCTTCGGCGCCAATCACGTGCTCAAGGGCGTTTCGTTCGCCGTCGAGCGGGGCCAGGTCATCGCCGTGATCGGCCGCAGCGGCTCCGGCAAGAGCACCATGCTGCGCTGTATCAACGGCCTGGAAACCATCGACAGCGGCAGCATTGTCGTGGCCGGCCATACGCTGACGGCGCGCCAGGAGCACCTGCTCGACTTGCGCAAGGATGTCGGCATGGTCTTCCAGAGCTACAACCTGTTCCCCCACCTGACGGTGGAAGAAAACGTCATGCTGGCGCCGCGCATCGTCAAGAAGGTGCCCGACGCGCAGGGCCGCGCCACGGCGCTGCGCGTGCTCAAGCAGGTGGGCCTGGACCACAAGCGCGAGGCCTATCCCGAGCAGCTGTCGGGCGGCCAGCAGCAGCGCGTGGCGATCGCCCGTTCGCTGGCGATGGAGCCGCAGGTGATGCTGTTCGACGAGGTCACGTCGGCGCTCGACCCGGAACTGACGCAGGAAGTGCTGAAGGTGATGGAAGAGCTGGCGCAGGCGGGCATGACGATGCTGCTGGTGACGCATGAGATGGAGTTCGCGCGGCGCATGGCCGACGTCACCGTCTTCATGCACCAGGGAACGGTGTGGGAGAGCGGGCCGTCGGAAGCCTTCTTCAGCAACCCGCAAACACCCGAGGCGCGCCAGTTCGTCGGCGCGGGAGCGATCAAATGAGCCCCGTCCTGGTGGCGGCGTCGGCCTATGGCGCAAGCAGGGTACGGCAACTGGGGCAAAGCCATTTCATCGACGTGGTGGCCGACGCCGGTGGCGCCGGCATCGAGATCCGCCGCGAACTGTTTACCTCCGATCTGCCGGACCTGGCGTGCATGGGCGCGGCGGTGGCCGCGCGCGGCCTGTACTCGGTGTATTCCACGCCCATCGAATTGTGGGGCGTGGACGGCTTGCTGCAGCAAGCGCTGCTGCAGCAGATGCTGGACGAGGCGGTGCGCCTGGGGGCGCGCTACCTGAAGGTGTCGCTGGGCCACTACCCGGCCGCGCCGGATCTGCCGGCCTTGAATGCTTTGCTGGCGTCCGCCCCCGTGGCGCTGCTGGTGGAAAACGACCAGACGACCCATGGCGGCAGGCTGGCGACTATGGCGCGCTTTCTGGCGGCAGCGCGCGAAGTCGGGCTGCCGGTGGGACTGACCTTCGACATCGGCAACTGGCGCTGGGTGGGCGAGGACGCGCAGCAGGCGGCGCGCTTGCTGGCGCCGTACGTGCGCTATGTGCATTGCAAGGCCGTCATGGATGACGGAGGGCGCCTGTCCGCCTGCGCCGTCTCCGAGGCCGATCCGGCCTGGCGCGCCGTCTTCGCGCACTTCGCGCCGGGCGTGCAGCGGGCCATCGAATTCCCGCTGGAGGGCGCCGACCTGGTGGCCGAAACGGGACGCTACATCCAGATGCTGGAGGCCGCATGATGAAACACGAGGAGGGCCGGGCAGAAGAGGGGCAGGCGGCGCACGCGCTCGATGTCGTCACCTATGGCGAGGCGATGGCGATGTTCGTTGCCGAGGAAACGGGGGACCTGGCGGCCGTGGCGCACTTCACGCGCCGCCTGGCCGGCGCCGAGACCAACGTCGCCATCGGCCTGGCGCGCCTGGGCTTGCGCGTCGGCTGGCTGAGCCGGGTGGGCGACGATTCCTTCGGTCGCTTCATCCGTGCCAGCGTGCAGGCAGAGGGCGTCGATTGCAGCAGGGTCGTCACCGTCGCCGGCCAGACCAGCGCCTTCCAGCTCAAGGCCAGGGCCGAGAACGGCGCCGACCCGCTGGTCGAATACTTTCGCAAGGGTTCCGCCGCCAGCCAACTGGCGCCGGCCCACTTCGACCCCGCCTACTTCCTGTCGGCGCGCCACCTGCACGCCACCGGCGTGGCGGCGGCGCTGTCCGCCACCAGCCTGGCATTCGCCGGCCAGGCGCTCGACTTCATGCGGGCCAATGGCCGGAGCGTGTCGTTCGACCCGAACTTGCGGCCCACCTTGTGGCCATCGCAAGGCGTCATGGTCGAGCAGATCAACCGCCTCGCTGCCAAGGCGGACTGGGTGCTGCCCGGCCTGGGGGAAGGAAAAATCCTCACCGGCCATGAGCAGCCGCACGACATCGCCGGCTATTACCTGCAGCGGGGCGTGCGGCTGGTGGTCATCAAGCTGGGCGCCGACGGCGCCTATTACCGCACGGCCGATGGCGTCAGCGGCGTGGTGCCGGGCGAGCCTGTCGCCAGGGTGGTCGATACGGTGGGCGCCGGCGACGGCTTCGCGGCCGGCCTGGTCAGCGCCTTGCTGGAAGGCTTGCCGCTGGCGCAGGCGTTACGCCGCGCCAACCGCGTCGGCGCCTTTGCCATCCAGGTGGCCGGCGACATGGAAGGCTTGCCGACCCGCGCCCAGCTCGACGCGCTGGTCCAATCTTGAACCGAACAGGGGAAACACACGTGAAAAAAAATGTGGTTGTGTATAAAAAACTGGCCGAGCCGCTGCTGGCGCGCCTGCGCGCCGAATGCGACGTGACGTACTTCGAGGCCATCGATGCGGGCAACCGCGCCGCTTTCGCCGACGCTATCCGCGGCGCGCATGGCTTGCTGGGCGCCAGCGTGCGCCTGGACCGCGAACTGCTGGACCCGGCCTTTGACCTGCGCATCATTTCCACCATTTCGGTGGGCGTCGACCAGTTCGACGTCGATTACCTGCGCGAACGGGGCGTCTGGCTGGCCAATACGCCGGACGTGCTGACGGAAACGACGGCCGACACGATCTTCGCGCTGATCCTGGCCAGCGCGCGGCGCGTCGTCGAACTGGCCGAATTCGTCAAGGCGGGAAGCTGGACGCGCAGCGTGGGCGAAAGCCAGTATGGCGTCAACGTGCATGGCAAGACCATCGGCATGCTGGGCATGGGCCGCATCGGCCGCGCCGTCGCCCGCCGCGCCGCGCTGGGCTTCGGCATGCAGGTGCTGTACGTGAACGGTGAAGCGGTGCCCGAGGTGGAGGCGGCGCTGGGTGCGCGCCAGGTGGCGTTCGACGACTTGCTGGCCGGGTCCGATTTCGTCTGCGTGGTGCTGCCGCTGACGGCGCAGACGGAACGCATGATGGGCCGACGCGAGTTCGCGCTGATGCGGCCCGGCGCCATCTTCATCAACGGTTCGCGCGGGCGCATCGTCGACGAGGCGGCGCTGATCGAGGCGCTGCAACAGGGCACCATCCACGGCGCCGGTCTCGACGTGTTCGAGCGTGAACCGCTGGCGCCGGACAACCCGCTGCCGCGCATGGCCAATGTGGTGGCGCTGCCGCACATCGGCTCGGCCACGCACGAAACGCGCTACGCCATGGCGCAGCAGGCGGTGGACAACCTGCTGGCCGGCCTGCGCGGCGAGCGTCCGCGCCACCTGGTGAGTTAAAAACAGTAGCCACAGACAGGGAAAGAAATGAAGAACAAGGTAGCAAGGGCAATGATCATCGGCGCCGGCGCCTGCGGCGGCCTGTGTTGCGCGCAGTCGAACGTGGCCATGTATGGCATCGCGGACCTGGGCGTGGTGTCTGAGAGCGGCGGCGTCGGCGGCAGGGTACTCAAGGTGACCAGCGGCATCGCCAACGGCTCGCGATTGGGTTTCAAGGGCAGCGAAGACCTGGGCGGCGGCATGACGGCGTTGTTTACGATGGATGCGGGCATCCTGGCCGACACGGGCGGCTCGGCGCAGGGCGGCCTGCTGTTTGGGCGCCAGGCCTTCGTCGGCCTGAGTGGTGCGGCGGGCACGCTGCGGCTGGGCCGCCAGTACACCTTCATCGATAGCAGCCTGGGGGCGCTGGACCCGTTTTACTTGGGTTTTGCGGGCAGGATGAGCAATGTCTTCACGGCCGGCTACATCAGCCGGGTCGACAACAGCATCACCTACAGCTCGCCCGTGCGCGGCGGCCTTTCCGGAGAACTGGCGTACGGTTTCGGCGAAGTGCCCGGCGACGCGGCGGCCAAGCGCTACACGGGCGCGGCGGCCACCTATGCCAGCGGGCCGCTGTATGTGCGCATGGCGCACCAGGATGCCAACACCCTATCTGTGGCGCAGGTGACGGGCAGGGCGCGCAACACGGTGCTTGGCGCCACCTGGGACTTCGGCGTAGTCAAGGCGCATGGCGCCGTCGCCGTCAGCAAGAGCACTGCGGGCGCGGCCACCACGGTCGACAGCGCGGACCTGATGCTGGGCGCAACCCTGCCGGTGGGCCCGCACCGCGTCTTGTTCTCGTACGTGCGGCGCGACGACCGGCGCGCCGCCAACGGCGATGCTTCCCAGATCGGCATCGGCTACACCTACGCGCTGTCGAAGCGCAGCACGATGTACGCCGCCTATGCGCATATCGACAACCGCAACGGCGCTGCCTATGTGGTGGGCAATGCTACCGACAACGGCAGCGGCAACCAGGCCTGGAACCTCGGCCTGCGCCACACTTTTTAACTGGAGAATGGAATGAAGAAAATCGGATGGATACTGGTCGGCGCCAGCAACGTGGCGCGCGAATGGATGGTCGACGCGATCCGCCAGCAGGGCGACGCGGAAGTGCTGGCTGTGGTCAGCCGCGACGCCGCGCGCGGCGCCGCCTTTGCCGCGCAGTTCGGCATCGGCGCCAGCTACACGGACTTGAATGCGGCACTGGCGCATCCGGGCGTGGACGCCGTGTATATCAGCACCACCAATGAGTGGCACATGGCGCAGACGCTGCAGGCGGCGGGCGCGGGCAAGCACGTGCTGTGCGAGAAGCCGCTGGCGCTGAACCTGGAGGACGCCCGCCGCATGGTCGACGGCTGCGCCGAAGCAGGCGTGGTGCTTGGAATTAACCACCACTTGCGCAATGCCGCCAGCCACTGCAAGGTGCGCGAGCTGATACGCGCCGGCGAGATCGGCCAGCCCCTGTATTGTCGCGTGCTGCACGCGAACAACCTGCCGCAGCACCTGCGCGGCTGGCGCCTGGACGCGCCGGAGTCGGGCGGCGTCACGCTCGACATGTTCGTGCACGATGTCGACACCTTGCGCTTCCTGCTCGATGCGGAGCCGCGCCACGTGACGGCTTGCGCCACCAGCGGCGGCATGACGGTGGCCGGACTGGAGGAGGGCTTGATGGCGGTCATCGAGTTCGACAACGGCACGCTGGTGCAGGTGCACGACGCGTTCAACGCACCGTATTCGCTGTCCGGCGTGGAAATCATCGGCAGCAAGGGCACCATCTTCGCCACCGGCGTGATGACCCAGCGACCCGTCGGCACCATTTGCCTGACCCGCGACGGCGGCAGCGTCGACATCCCCGTCGAGCATGAAAACCTGTACGTGCGCTCGGTGCGCGCCTTCCAGCGCGCCATGCGCGGCGAAGGGCAGCCGGCAACCACTGGCGATGACGGCATGCGCGCGCTGGCCACAGCGCTGGCGGCGCAGCAGGCCAGCCGCAGCCACCAGCGCGTGACCCTGGCCGGCTGATAGCTGGCCGCACAAGTAAAAAAGCCGCCTGATCGCAAAAATCAGGCGGCTTTTTTATCGGCTTGCGTCCGTGGTTAGTCCTCGCGGCGCAAATGCGGGAACAGCAGAACGTCGCGGATGTTCGGCGAATCCGTGATGATCATCATCAGGCGGTCGATGCCGATGCCGCAGCCGCCGGCTGGCGGCATGCCGTATTCCAGCGCGCGGATGTAGTCGGCATCGTAGAACATCGCCTCCTCATCGCCTGCATCCTTGGCGGCGACTTGCGCCAGGAAGCGGGCCGACTGGTCTTCCGCGTCGTTCAACTCGGAGAAACCGTTGGCGATTTCGCGGCCCACCATGAACAGTTCAAAACGTTCGGTGATGCCGGCCACCGTGTCGGAAGCGCGCGCCAGTGGCGACACTTCGACCGGGTAGTCGATGATGTAGGTCGGTTCCCACAGCTGCGCTTCAGCCGTCTCTTCGAACAGCGCCAGTTGCAGCGCGCCCAGGCCGGCCGTGGCGAAGGGCTTGACGCCGAATTTCTTCAGCTCTTCCTTGATGAAGTCCGCATCGTTCAACTGCTCGGCGGTGTAGCCTGGCGCATACTTGTTGATCGCTTCGACGATGGTCAGGCGGTGGAACGGCTTGGCCAGGTCCAGCTCGCGGCCGCCGTAGGTCAGGGTGGCGGTGCCGTGCGCGTCGATGGCGGCCTGGCGGATGACGGCTTCCGTGAAGTCCATCAGCCATTTGTAGTCGGTGTAGGCCGCGTAGAATTCCATCATCGTGAATTCCGGGTTGTGACGGATCGACACGCCTTCGTTGCGGAAGTTGCGGTTGATTTCGAACACGCGGTCGAAGCCGCCCACCACCAGGCGCTTCAGGTACAGCTCGGGCGCGATACGCAGGAACATTTGCATGTCCAGCGCATTGTGGTGCGTGATGAATGGCTTTGCCGCGGCGCCACCCGGAATCGTGTGCAGCATCGGCGTTTCCACTTCCATGAACTCGTTCTTTTCCATGAAGCGGCGGATCGACGAGATGGCGGCGGTACGCGCCTTGAAGGTGCGGCGCGTCTCTTCGTTCATGATCAGGTCGACGTAGCGCTGGCGGTACTTCGTTTCCTGGTCGGCCAGGCCGTGGAATTTGTCCGGCAGCGGGCGCAGCGACTTGGTGATCAGGCGCAGTTCGGTGACCTTGATGGTCAGTTCGTCCGTCTTGGTCTTGAACAGGGTGCCCGTCACGCCCAGGATATCGCCCAGGTCATAGTGGTGCAGGGCGGCCATGGCCGCTTCGCCGGTGAGGTCGAGCGTGGCGTAGATCTGGATGCGGCCGTCGGCCTTCGGGCCGGAAGCGTCTTGCAGGGTGGCGAAAGCGGCTTTCTTGCCCGCTTCGCGCTTGAGCATCATGCGGCCGGCCAGCACCACGGTGACAGGTTCGGTTTCCAGCTCTTCGCGCGTCTTGGTGCCGTATTGCGCGTGCAGATCGGCCGCCTTGTGCTCGGGGCGGAAATCGTTCGGGAAGGCGATGCCTTGTTCGCGCAATGCGGCCAGCTTGACGCGGCGCTCGGCGATGATCTTGTTTTCATCGGGGGCGGCGGCTTGTTCTTGGATATCCGTAGTCATGGTGTTCTTCGTTGGTGATTATTGATGATGTGGTGCCAGCGCTGGCGCCACGCTGGCAAACAGTGCGTCGACGTCGAGTGCGGAGAAATCCGGCACGATGGCAATCACGTTGTCGAATGCGGCAAACGCTTCGGCCGGCAGGGTGGTGGTGAGTACCACGACGCGCATGCCGGCACGGCGCGCCGCTTCCACGCCCAGGGGCGCGTCTTCAAAGACGATGCAGTCTTGCGGCAGTGCGCCGGCCAGCAGTGCGCCTTTGAGAAAGACGTCGGGATGCGGCTTGCCCCGTTCCACGTCGGCGGCGCCGACGATGGCGTCGAAGCGATGCCGCAGGTCCAGGCCGTCGAGCGTGAACGCGATGTTCTCGTCTGGCGCGGCCGTGCCCACCACCAGTCCCACTCTGTTTTGGCGCGCGCTGGCGATCAGCTGGTCGAAACCGGCCACCGTGGCCAGGTGCGGGCCGTACAGTTCGCGGTAGACGACTTCCTTTTCAGCCAGCAGGGTAACGTGGTCGACATCCTCGCCCAGGTACTTGGCGATGATTTCGTGTCCCTGCCGTCCTGCCGTGTCGCGGAAAAAGGCGTCCGCATCCAGCGCATGGCCGTGGCGTTCAAAGAACGCCAGCCACGATGTCGTGTGGAAGGCCATGTTGTCGACGATGGTGCCATCCATGTCGAACAGGAAGGCACGCCGGGCTGGAATGGATACATTCATCCTTACACGCCTTGCTTGAGCGAGGCGGAAATGAACTCGTCGATGTCGCCATCGAGCACACCCTTGGTATTGCCCGTCTCGAAACCGGTGCGCAAATCCTTGATGCGGGACTGGTCCAGCACGTAGGAACGGATCTGGTGACCCCAGCCCACGTCGGTCTTCGAGTCTTCCAGCTTTTGCTGCTCGCTCATGCGCTTGCGCAGTTCATGTTCGTACAGCTTGGCTTTCAGCATTTCCATCGCTTCGGCGCGGTTGCGGTGCTGCGAACGGTCGTTCTGGCACTGCACCACGATGCCGGTCGGCGCATGGGTCATGCGGACGGCGGAGTCGGTTTTATTGATGTGCTGACCACCGGCGCCCGACGCGCGGTAAGTATCGACGCGGATATCGGCCGGGTTGACGTCGATCTCGATTGAATCATCGACTTCCGGATACACGAACAGCGACGTAAACGAGGTGTGGCGACCGTTGGCCGAGTCGAATGGCGACTTGCGCACCAGACGGTGCACGCCCGTTTCCGTGCGCAGGAAGCCGTAGGCGTGATCGCCCTCGACCTTCAGGGTGGCCGTCTTGATGCCGGCTACCTCGCCGTCGGATTGCTCCAATATTTCGACCTTGAAGCCCTTGCGCTCGCAATAGCGCAGGTACTGGCGCAGCAGCATCGAGGCCCAGTCCTGGGCTTCCGTACCGCCGGCGCCGGCCTGGATGTCGATGAAGCAGTTGTTCGGGTCCATCGGATTGTTGAACATCCGGCGGAACTCCATGCTTTCGATGACCTTGCGGATTTCCTGTACATCCTGCTCGATCGCTTCGAGCGTCTCGTCGTCGCCTTCTTCGCGGGCCATGTCGAACAGGTCGCGGGTGTCGCGCAGGTCGGCATCGGCCTTGGTCAGCGTGAAGACGATGGCTTCCAGCGCCTTCTTCTCTTTACCGAGGTCCTGGGCGCGCTTGGGATCGTTCCAGACGGTCGGATCTTCCAGTTCTTCGTTGACTTGTTCTAGTTTCTCCGACTTGACAGTGAAGTCAAAGATACCTCCGAAGTTCGGCTTCACGGACCGTCAGGTCGTTGAGCAGGGCGGAGATGATATTGATGCGTTCGGCTTCCATAATGTTCTGGTCTTCTATGGTGAAATCAAACCTTGAATTATACGCGAGCGCGGCGGGTTTCCGCTGCCGCTGCGGCGCAATTGCTGTTGCACAGGGCAATAAAATGGCGATTTTGCTGTATTTGCGACAATATTTTTGCCTTGATGATGGCTGCCGTGCTGCGTATGATGCTGGCGATATTGTCTTTCCACAGGAACATCTCATGTGCCAACCTCTGCGCCAACTCCCCCGTCTCGCCCTGTTACCGTTGCTGCTGGCCGGCTGCGGCGCCTTGCCGCCCGCCGCCCACGGACCTGCCCGGGCGCTGGCCGCCGCGCCAGCCGGCAGCAGCGCCACCCTGGCCCTGCTGGAGACGACGGACTTGCACGCGAATGTGCTCAGTTATGATTACTACAAGCTGCAGGCGGAACCGTCGATCGGCCTGGAACGCACGGCGGCCCTGATTGCCCAGGCACGCGCGCAGTACCCGAACAACCTTTTGCTCGACAACGGCGACACCATCCAGGGCACGGCGCTGGCCGACTACCAGGCTCTCGTCAAACCGCTGGCCTGCGACCAGACCCTGGCCATCTACAAGGCCATGAATTTGCTGAAGGTCGATGGCGGCGGCATCGGCAACCATGAATTCAACTACGGCCTGGCGTTCTTGAGCCAGGTGACGGGCAACCGCTTCGACGTCGACAGCGTCGACGCGGCCAAGCCGCGCTGCGCCGGCCCTCAATTTCCGCAAGTGCTGGCCAATGTCTACAGCGTCAAGACCGGCAAGCCCCTGTTTGCGCCATATCACATTATCAACAAGCAAATCACGGCGACCGGCCCCGATGGCAAGGCCGTGACCAGTACCGTGAAGGTGGGCATCATCAGCTTTGCGCCGCCCACCATCATGGCCTGGGACAAGCGCTGGCTCGAAGGCAGGGTCTACACGCAGGGCGTGCGCGAGACGGCGGAAAAATTCATCCCCGAGATGCGCGCCAAGGGCGCCGAGCTGGTGGTGGCGATCTCGCACGGCGGTCTCGATGACAGTGCGTATTCGCCGACCATGGAAAACGGCAATTACTACCTGTCGCAAGTGCCGGGCGTGGACGCCATGCTGATCGGCCATTCGCACCAGCTGTTCCCGAACGCCAGCAGCACGGTGCCGCAATTTAACCTGCCCGGCGTCGACAAAGTCAAAGGGCTGGTCAACGGCGTGCCTACCGTGATGGCCAATCTGTGGGGCAAGCACCTGGGCGTGATCGGCTTGCACCTGCGCCACGACGGCAAGCAGTGGATCGTCGACAAGAGCGCCACCACGGTGGAAGCGCGCGGCATCCAGAACGCGGACAAGAGTTATGTCGCGCCCGATGCGGCCATCGCCAAACTGGTGGCCGAGGAGCACGCGGCGACGATTGCCTACGTGCAGACACCGGTCGGCGCCACGGACTTCCGCATGTCGACGTATTTTGCCGACGTGGGCGACGTCAGCGCCATCGAGGTGGTGAACCAGGCGCAATCGGGCTACCTGGCCGCGTACGTCAAGGCGAACTTGCCGCAGTATGCCAACCTGCCGGTGCTGTCGATGTCGTCCCCATTCAAGAGCGGCTCGGCCGGCGTGTCCGACTACACGGACGTCAAGGCGGGCAATGTGGCGCTGAATAACGCCGCCGATTTGTATTTGTATCCGAACGCGCTGTATGGTGTGAAGATGAATGGCGCGGAGCTGAAAGCCTGGCTGGAGCAATCGGCGCAGCGCTTCAATACCATCGATCCGCACAAGGCCGCGCCGCAGGAACTGGTCAACACGGCGCACCCGAGCTACAACTTCGATACGCTCACCAGTGCCGACGTGCGCTACCAGATCGACGTCACGCAGTCGCCGGGCCAGCGCATCAAGGCGCTCACCTACCAGGGCAAGCCAATGGACGCGGGCCAGGAATTCCTCATCGCGACAAATAACTACCGCGCCAGCGGCGGTGGCAATTTCCCTGGCCTCGACGGCAGCAAGACGGTGGTGGCCTCACCCGACAACAACCGCGAACTGCTGATCGCCTACGTCACGCAGCAGAAAAACCTGACGCGCGCGAAAAACGGTTCCGCGCGCAGCTGGACCTTCGCCAGGGTCACGACGCAAGGCCCGGTGGTGTTCCACTCGGCACCGAACGTGATCGACCTGGCCAGGGCGGCCGGCATCACCAATGTGACGCAGCTGAAGGCCGACGATGGCGCAGGCAAGGGCTTTGCGCTGTATCAGCTCGACCTGTCGAAATGAGGATGGTGGCGTGGCTGCTGGCGGCCGCCTTGGCGTCGCCCCTGGCAGCGGCAGGACAGGATGTCACGGCCCGGGCCAAGGGCCTGATGCGTGCGGGCGCGGCGTTCCAGCCGCAGGCGCGCGCCCTGTTCGAACAGGCGGCGGGGCAGGGCAGCGGTCCCGCCGCGTATTACCTGGGCTTGATGCTGAAAAACGGCATGGGCGGACCGCAGGATAGCGCCGCCGCGCTGCGCTGGCTGGAGCTGGCGGCCCGGCGCAACGTGGCGCCGGCCATGTTCATCGTGGCGAACATGCTGCTGGCCACCGATGAAGCGCAGGCGCGTTACTGGCTCGACGCTGCCTGCGACCTGGAATACCCGGAAGCGCTGCAGCAGAAATCCGTCGCCCTGGGCGAAGGCATGATGGGCTATGCGCACAACGAGGAGCAGTCCTTCCTGTACCTGAAGATGGCTGCGCATGCGATGGGGCACCGCCCGCCGGAACCCTGAACTACGCCGGCTCTTCCTTCTTCGGCCTGGCCCGCAAGCCGGCCGCCGCTTCGCTGATGGCGAACGGGTCGCGCGACAGGATGGCTGCGCCCAGGTCGACCAGCCTGGCCGCCGCAGCTATGGCGGCCTTGATGTCGGCGATGCGCTTGAGCTGCAGCTTGCCCTTGGCGATGGCGCCCTCGATATCGCCGCGTGCCTGCTCGGCGCCTTCGGCGGTCAGGTAAATGCCATACGCGCGAAACAGGGCTACCATCTGGTCCAGGTGATTTTCATATTGCTCCAGCAGTGCGCGCTCGTCCGGCGCCAGCGCTTCCCGTTCGCGGATGCGCAATTCCAGCACCAGGTTTGACGCTTGCGCCAGGCTGTCGGCGATGGCGTAGCTTTGGTCCTTCGTCAGTTCGGTCAGTGGGGCCATGGGATTCTCCGGTGGGCCTGTCATTTACCAGCGGGCCGGGGCATAGAACGCCGCTTGCCGCTGCAGCTTGGCGACGTCGCGTGCAAACTGCGCCAGCTGTCGCTCCAGTTCGGGCGCCTGCAGGCGATCGAGATTGGCCCGCAGCGCGGCCACGCTGGCTTGCAACGCGTCGACGGCGGCGACATACGCGGCGACGATCTTTTCCCTTTCCTGCAATTGCCGGCCTTCCAGGTGCAGACGCGTGCGAATGTAGTTGGCGGCCAGCGGTTCGCGCGGCGCGGCGTTATCGACGGCGCCACGCAGCTGGACCAGGTCGCGCAATTCATCCTGCAAGCCGGCGCGGTAGCTGTGCTGGGCATACTCCTTGAGCGCATTGCTGACGATATCGACGGCTTCCTGCTCGTCGAGCAATTCGCGCAAGGCCGATTGTTGTACGCGCTGGGTGGCCAGGCGGCTCAGGTGTTCGCTCAATTTGACGACCTTGGCCAGCTTGTCGGCATCGAGCAGGGGCGCGCCGGCGCCCGGCTGTGCCAGGCCGCCCAGCGCATCGCCGAGTCCGCCAAACTCTTCCTGGTAGGCGGGCAGCTTGGCATCGGCCAGCGCCGCCAGGGTGTGCGCATAGCGCAGCAGGACGTCGTTCAGGCTGGCGACCGATGCGCTGGCCTGCGCGATGGCGGCGCAATCGGCGCGCGCCGCCTGCTCGCTGGCTTGCGCGTCGAAACGCTCGGCCAGAATCAAACGCTTGCGCATGGCCTTGTCCATGCAGCTGTGGACGCCGCCCGCCAGCATGGGTTCGAAGTGCAGCGACATCTTTTGCGTCTGTTCGGCAAAGGTGCGCACGGGCGCCAGGTCGGTGGCGCAGCCGCCCAGCAGCAGGCAGGCGGTGGCGCAAAGAAGCAGGGTGGAAACGGATGAGTTCTGCGGGCGCTGCATATGGCCTCCATGCGGTAGCCGTGGCTGATTGGACCCGCGCGCACGCGCTGGCATGGCCGACCATAGCATGCTGGACAGTGCCAATATTGCGCCAGATCAGCGGTTTGGTGAATCGCCGAGCTCGCCTGCTTGTCTGTCGCGTTTTGTCATTGATTGTTGCCCGATGGCGCAGGTGCGCCAATTTGCGTCATATTTTCCTTACAAAAGACTGACATCTGGCCAGCAACTGCGTCTTTTCCGCATGCTGCGACGCGTCATATGTATCTGTTGCTGCTGCCAGATTACTCACCTACAATGATTTATCGATGGGGCGGTTATCCAGCGTACGACTATAAAAATAAGTGGCATTAAAAACGTTGTATCAGAGGAGATGACAATGAATTTGAAACAGAAATTGCTCGTGGCAAGTTTGGTTTTGGGTTTCTCGCAGGCGGCAGTCGCAGCCGACCCCATCAAGATCGGCGTGTCCGGCCCGTTCACGGGTGGTTCCGCGCCGATGGGCGTGTCGATGCGCGACGGCGTCAAGCTGGCCGTCGCTGAAATCAATGCCAAGGGCGGCGTGCTGGGCCGTTCCCTGCTGCTGATCGAGCGCGATGACGAAGCGAAGAACGAACGCGGCGTACAGATCGCCCAAGAACTCATCAACAAGGAAAAGGTCGCCGCCACCGTCGGCTACATCAACACGGGCGTGGCCCTGGCTTCGCAGCGCTTCTATCAGGAAGCCAAGATTCCCGTCATGAACAATGTGGCCACCGGCTCCATCGTCACCAGGCAGTTCGCCGACCAGCCGGAAAACTATATCTTCCGCAACGCCGCCAATGACACCATCCAGTCCGGCATGATCGTGCACGAGGCGGTCGAGAACCGCAAGTTCAAGAAAGTGGCGATCCTGGCCGATTCGACCAACTATGGCCAGCTGGGCCGCGAAGACCTGGAAAAGGCGCTGGACAAGAAGGGCATCAAGCCTGTTGTCGTTGAAAAATACAACATCAAGGACGTCGACATGACGGCCCAGCTGTTGAAAGCCAAGCAGGCGGGGGCGGAAGTTGTGCTGACCTACGGCATCGGCCCGGAACTGGCGCAGATCGCCAACGGCATGGAAAAACTGGGCTGGAAAGTGCCGCTGATCGGCAGCTGGACCCTGGCCATGGGCAATTTCATCGATAACGCGGGCAAGAACGGCAATGGTACGCGCATGCCGCAAACCTTCATCCAGGATGCCAGCACGCCGAAACGCAAGGCCTTCATCGACGCCTATGTGGCTGCCTACAAGCCATCAGGCGGCCGTATGCCATCGGCCGTCTCGGCTGCGCAAGGCTACGATTCCATCTACCTGCTGGCCGCCGCCTTCAAGCAGGCCGGCGGCACGGACGGGCCGAAAGTGCGCGCCGCGCTGGAAAACCTGACGGAAAAAGTGGAAGGTGCCGTCACCACCTATAACAAGCCATTCAGCAAAACCAACCATGAAGCGATCACGGCCGAGCTGACCGTGTTTGGCGAAGTCAAGGACGGCAAGGTCGTCCTTGCCAAATAAGTCCGGCTAATTCCAAGTATCTAGCCGCGCAATGGCCAGCCTTGAGGAATCAGGACTGGCCATTTTTTCATCTTTCGTCTTCCGGGGAATACCATGGAAATCTTCCTGCAGCTCGTTTTCAGCGGCATCGCGCTGGGCATGATCTATGCCGTCATCGCCTTCGGCTACCAGCTGACCTTTGCCACTTCCGGCACCCTCAATTTCGGCCAGGGCGAATCCCTGATGCTGGGCGCGCTCGTGGGCCTTTCGCTGGTGGGCACCATCCATGGCGGTCCGTACATGAGCTATCTCTTGATGATCCCCATCGTCATCGTCTTCGGCGCCTTGCAGGGCGTGTTCGTCGAATGGATAGGCGTGCGGCCCGCCATCAAGATCAAGTCCGAATTCGGCTGGATCATGTCGACCATCGCGCTGGCCATCATTTTCAAGAACGTGGCGGAAAATATCTGGGGCAAGGATGACCTGATGTTCCCGTCGCCGCTGTCGGCCGCGCCGTTCCAGGTGTTTGGCGCCAATGTGCAGCAGATGCAGGTAGCCGTCATCGTCGGCGCGCTTGCCATCATGCTGGCCGTCGAAGTGTTCAACCGCAAATCGATCTACGGCAAGGCAGTGGTGGCAACAGCCAACGACCGCGACGCGGCCGGCCTGATGGGCATCAACACGGGCATGGTCATCACCTTTTCCTACGCGCTGTCGTCGGCCACGGCCGCCTTTGCGGGCGTGCTGGTGGCGCCGTTGACCTTGACGGGGGCCACCATGGGCGCCTCGCTGGGCTTGAAAGCGTTTGCCGTGGCCATCATCGGTGGCCTGACCTCGGGCGTGGGCGCCATCGTCGGCGGGCTGATACTGGGCATCGCCGAGACGACCACCGGCTATTACATTTCCACCGGCTACAAGGAAGTGCCTGGCCTGCTGCTCCTGCTGCTGGTGCTGGCCATCAAGCCGTCCGGCCTGTTCGGCAAAGCCGCGATCAAGAAAGTCTGAGGATCACATGAACAAGAAAATCACCATGCTGGCGCTGAGCGCGGCGGGCCTGGCCGCGCTCGCGCTGTTCCCCATCGTCATTCCGAACCCCTACTACATCCACCTGGCCGAGACCATTCTGATCTACGCCATCCTGCTGTTCGGCCTCGATATCGTCGTCGGCTACACGGGGCAGGTGTCGCTGGGCCACGCGGGCCTGTTCGGCATCGGCTCGTACGTCACGGGCGTGTTGGTGTTCAAGCTGGGCTTGTCGTTCTGGCTGGCCATCCCCGCCAGTATCGTGGGCGCGGCCGTGTTTGGCGCCATCCTGGCCTTGCCGGCCCTGCGCGTGACGGGGCCTTACCTGGCCATGGTGACCCTGGCTTTCGGCACCATCGTGCAAATCCTGATCAATGAAATGAGCTTCCTGACGGAAGGGCCGATGGGCATCAAGATTCACAAGCCCGTCCTGTTCGGCCACAAATTGAGCGAAGTAGAGTACTACTACATGGTTGCCGCGCTGATGGTGGTCTCGCTGGTGGTGGTGCACCGCATTTTAAAGTCGAACCTGGGGCGGGCGTTTGAAGCCTTGCGCGACAGCCCGATCGCCTCGGATTGCATGGGCGTGTCCGTGTACCGCTATAAAGTGTATGCGTTTGTCATCAGCGCCGGTTTCGCGGGCCTGGCCGGCAGCCTGTATGCGTATTCGGAAGAATACATCTCGCCCAATACCTACAACTTCGAGTTGACGATATTGTTCCTGCTGGCCGTCATCATGGGCGGACGCAAGACGCGTTCGGGCGCCTTGATCGGCGCGCTGATCGTCGTCATGCTGCCCAGTTTGCTGGCCGACATCGAGTTGTTCCGCAAGATCGCCGTCAGCGCCGCCGTGCTGGGCGTGATTGGCTCCGCCTTCATGCTGGCCAAGAAGCGCTCCACCGTGCGCGGCGTGCTCGTGCCTTTGGTGGCGACTATCGGCCTGGCTGCGTTTTCCTACAAACTGGAAAACATGGTCGACTGGCGTTTGACCATCTTCGGCCTGATGACTTTATTTGTCGTCTACTACCTGCAGGACGGCATCGTGGGCTTCCTGATGAGCTTTATCGGCAAGGGCCGGCGCCATGTGCAAGCCGTCGCCTCGCATGGCGTGGCGCCTTTTGACCACGCTCAAGGCGGCCAGCGCGGCGAAACGCTGCTGCGCGTGGACCAGGCCCTGATGCAGTTCGGCGGCCTGAAAGCGCTGAACCAGGTGGACCTGAGCGTCACGCAAGGCTCGGTGCACGGCCTGATCGGGCCGAATGGCTCGGGCAAGAGCACGATGATGAACGTGTTGACGGGAATTTACAAGCCCACGGCGGGCAAGGTGGAATTTGCCGGCGCGGTGATTTCGGGCCGCACACCGTCCGAGATCGCCCTGGGCGGCGTGGCGCGCACCTTCCAGAACGTGCAGCTGTTCGGCGAGATGACAGCCACGGAAAACGTGCTGGTGGGTTTGCACAACACCTTCAAATCGAATGTGCTGGACGTGATGCTGCATACGCCCCGCTACAAGCGCGAAGAGACGGCGGCGCGCGAGCGGGCCGCCAGCATCCTCGAGTTCGTGGGCCTGGCCGACCTGGCCAACGAAGAGGCGCGTAATCTGCCGTATGGCAAGCAGCGGCTGCTGGAAATCGGCCGCGCGCTGGGCCTCAATCCTCGCCTGCTGCTGCTCGATGAACCGGCGGCGGGCCTGACGGCGCCCGACATCAAGGAACTGATGGCCATCATCCGCAAGATCCGCGAGCATGGCATCACCATCATCCTGATCGAGCATCACATGGACGTGGTGATGGCCCTGTCGGACGTGGTGACGGTGCTGGACTTCGGCCAGAAGATCGCCGAAGGCGTGCCGAGTGCCGTGCAGAGCGATCCGAAAGTGATCGAAGCCTACCTGGGCGGCAGCGCCGAAGCCCTGGCCCCTGTGGCGCACTGAGAGGAAGACCATGCTGACCATTCATAATCTGCACGCCGCCTACGGCAAAGTCGAAGTCTTGCACGGCATTTCGCTCGACGTCCCGAAGGGCAAGCTGGTGACCCTGATCGGCTCGAACGGCGCCGGCAAGACCACCACCATGCGCGCCATTTCCGGCATGCTGAAACCGAAATCCGGCACCGTCACCCTGGGCGGCAAGGATGTCACGGGGCTCGACTCGCACCGCATCGCGCGCGCCGGCCTGGCTCATTCGCCGGAAGGGCGGCGCGTGTTCGCCTCCATGTCGGTGACGGACAACCTGTTGCTGGGCGCCTTTCCCCGTTTTACGCGGGCGCGCCCGAAAGGCGACATCAAGGGCGACCTGGACAAGGCCCTGGAGCTGTTCCCCCGCCTGAAGGAGCGGCGCGACCAGCTGGCCGGCACGCTCTCGGGCGGCGAGCAGCAGATGCTGGCCATGGCCCGCGCCGTGATGCTGAACCCGGAAGTGATCCTGCTGGACGAGCCGTCGATGGGCCTGGCGCCCATCCTGGTGGAGGAAGTCTTCCGCATCATCACGCGCCTGAAGGCCGAAGGCGTGACCATGCTGCTGGTGGAGCAATTCGCCGCCGCCGCCCTGAACGTGGCCGATTACGGTTACGTGCTGGAAAACGGCAGCATTTCCGTGCATGGCCCGGCCGAGAGTTTAAAGAACGACCCGAAGGTGATCGCGGCCTACCTGGGGGGAGGGCACTGACAAGGCGCTTGCTGCATATTATCAAATCCTCTACACTGCGCGCTTCCCTACCCGCAGTGTAGAAAAGGCATCATGCGCAGCGCCAGCCCGACTTTCCCGTTCTTTTTTCTGTCTTTTCTGCTCTTGCCGGCAACTGCCTGCGCCGAAGATGCGCCGCTGCAGAAAGTCACCATTTCCGCTGCCGGCGGCGTGCAGCAGCGGCGCGACGACACGGCCGCAAAGATCATTGTCAGCCGCGACGACCTGGTTCAATATGGCGACAGCAGCCTGGCGGCGGCCCTGAAGCGCCAGCCCGGCGTCTCCGTCGTCGGCAGCGAGGTGCGCATGCGTGGCCTGGGCGCCGGTTACACGCAAATGCTGATCAATGGCGAACCGGCGCCACCGGGTTTTTCCATCGAGTCGATCGCGCCTGACATGATCGAACGCATCGAGATTTTGCGCAGCGCGACGGCCGAATACAGCATGCAAGCCGTCGCCGGCAGCATCAACGTGGTCTTGCGCAAGGGCGCCAGCGGCGCCGAGCGCGAATGGAAGCTGGGCGCGGGCCGGCAGGATGGCCGCTGGCAGCCTGCCGCGTCCCTGCGCGTGGCGGACAAGTTGCCGGGTTTCGCCTACGCGCTGACGGGGGCGCTGGAGCGCACGGCCGATGACGTGGCGGGAAGGACGATTGAAACAAGCGCCGATCCGGCCGGCACGCTGCTGGCGCTGCGCGAAACGCGCACGCGCAATGCTTCGTCCATCAACAAGGCCAGCCTGACGCCGCGCCTGCACTGGACCCTGGACAATGGCGACACGCTCACCTGGCAAAGCCTGCTGGACTGGTATCGCACGGGGTTTGACGGTGTGGCCCGCGAAACGGTGTTGACGGGGGTGGCCAGCAGCTATCCGCGCAATGGCGCCACCTCACAAGCCAGCGTGTATTCGGCGCGCAGCGATGTGAGCTGGGCGCACTCGCTGGGGGCGGCGGGCAAGCTGGCGGCCAAGCTGGGCGTCAACCACAACCGGCGCGATACGGACTATGCGTTTCATGGCCAGGCGGCCGATGGCGCACCCCTGCTGCTGCGCGGCGTGGTCTCCGACGCCATCGACGATAGCGTCAACAGCAGCGGCAAATACCTGGGAAGGCTGGGCGGCGGGCATGCCCTGAGCGTGGGCTGGGATGGCAGCCTGATACGCCGCAGCGAATCGCGCCGCCAGCGCGACACGTATCTTGCCGGTGGCGCGCCGTATGCGCTCGATGAAGACTATACGGCCGATGTGCGGCGCCTGGCCCTGTATGCGCAGGATGAATGGGACGTGACGCCACGCCTGCAAATGTATGCGGGCGTGCGCTGGGAAGGCTTGCAGACGGCCACCGAGGGCCGTACTTTGAGCGAAGTGCGCACGCGCGCCAGCGTCTGGAGTCCCGTGGCGCAGCTGCTGTGGAAACCGCCGCAGCAGGAACGCGACCAGCTGCGGCTGGCGCTGGCACGCACCTACAAGGCGCCCACCACGCGCAACCTGGTGCCGCGCCGCTACACGATCAATAACGGCAACAATGCCAACAATCCCGATTTCCAGGGCAATCCCGAGCTGCGTCCGGAACTGGCGTGGGGGCTGGACGCGGCCTGGGAGAGCTATTTTGGCAAGAGTGGCGTGGCCAGCTTGTCGGCATACACGCGGCGCATCAGCGACGTCACCGTGCAGCGCCTGTTCCAGCACGATGGGATCTGGACGGCCAGCCCGTTCAACAATGGCACGGCCACAGTGCGTGGCATCGAAATGGATGTGAAATTCCCCTTGCGGACCTGGTGGGCGCAGGCGCCCGACATCGACGCGCGCGCCAATGCGGGGCGCAACTGGTCGAGCGTCGCCGCCGTGCCGGGGCCCGGCAACCGTCTGGCCAGCCAAGTGCCTGCCACGCTCAACCTGGGACTCGATTACCGGCTCTCGCCGAGGATGAGCATGGGCGGCAATCTGCACGTGCAGACGGGCGGCCTGGCGCGGCTCGATGCCCACGCCAGCAGCCATGCGGGCGTGCGGCGCACCCTCGATGCCTATGCGCTGTGGCAGCCGGACGCGAAAACGCGCGTGCGCCTGTCGGCGGCCAATTTGCTGCACCAGGAGCAGCTGCAAGGGCAATCCTACGTCGACGATGCGGGCCGCAGCGACAGCGTGATAACGCTGGACGGCAGCGCTGCGCTGCGCCTGTTGTTCGAGCGCAGCCTGTAAGCATCAATGCCGGGTGGGCTTGTCCTGCTGCACCAGGATGAACGGGCTGACGACGACAGCCCACAGGGCCGCGTCGGCGGCTTGCCAGTCCAGCGCCTGCTGGTCCGACACTTTGGCCACTTTACCATCGGCCATCCATTGCGTGATGGTGGTTTTGTCGTCGTGCGAGATGCGCACGGCCACTTCGACCAGATCGAGTTCATTGGCGACCCAGACGACATTGCCTTGGGCGAAGTGCTTTTCCAGCTCGCTCCAGGCCAGGCGGGCCGTTTCGCTGTTGACTTTGAGGCGCAGTTCGGTGTCTTTTTTAGGATTGGTTTGCATGCGAAATATCAAGTTGCGGTGAGTCGGGTGCCGTTGCGCGCGCTTTATTTGCCTGACAAGGCTTCCACGTGCGGCGTCGGCGTACCCTGCCATGTTAACCGATAGGCGGCGCCTTTGCGAACATTGCCCACCAGGGCAGGGCGGAAGCAGGCCAGGTTGGTGCCGCTGGCGTGCCGGACGCTGGGGAAGATGACGCCCATGGAACCGGCTTCGAGCAGGATGGCGGCCAGGTCTTGCGAGGCGATGTAGCTGGCCGGGTCGAGGCATGCCTGGTAGCGCTCCTGGCCGCGCAGGTCGTGGAAGCTGGCGGAAAAATCGGCCAGCAGCGACTGGTAGCTGACGCTGTCGTCGAAATAGTCGATTTCCTGGTATTCCACGGTCTTGTGGAAAATGATTTCGGCCAGCGCCGTTTTCATGTCGAAGGCGCAATACCAGGCGCCCCGTTCGCCATCGTTGAAGCGCGCCCCTTCCGGCCGTGCGTAGGTGTAGGCGGCGTTGATGATGCGGAAATGCGGCACGCCAAAAACCAGCTCGTCCACGCCAATGCCTGGCGCGCCGCCGTACTCGGCCACCAGGCGCGCATTCGTCGCGTTATCGAGTTCAAACAGCTCGCGCAGGTGCTCGTCGTCCTCGGCCAGGGGCGCCAGCACGGAGTCTTCCATGTCGGCGAAGCGTGAAGGAATCAGGCGGCAAGTGTCGATCTGGCGCAAGGCGGCCAGCGGCGGCAGGTGGTCATTGGCGATGGCAGGCAAGATTACAGCCCTCCGCGGCGTGCATCGAGCAGCTTGCGCACCGTTTGCATGGCCAGCAAGCCGCCGGCCAGCATCTGCGACAGGGGCGTGCGGCCACCGAAGATGGGGTTTTTGTTGGGCAGGCTCACCCATTCGTCGGCCAGTTTGTCACCGTACAAAATGTGCAAGGCCTTGTAGATGCCCAGCAGATAGGAAATGCGCGTGATGCGGTCCACTTCCAGCACGCGGTCCGGGTGCTTTTTCCACTCGTAGTAGGCGCTGCTGGACAGGCCGCCCAGCAATTCGCGCGCATCGTCGTCGCGCAACTTCCAGGCGGCGGCCAGCTTGAAAAAACCCTTCAATGCCGCCTGCGACAATCGCTCGCGCTCGGCTTTGGCGTTCAGGTCGACGAGCACGGCCGGTTCGAAGCGGCTCTTGGGGTAGGCGTAGGCGAGATTCATGGCACTCCTTCAACAAAACTCTGCTTATGGATTATTTATACTCCTTTTCCGGATTCATTGCAAGGCCCGCGCATGAAAAACGGGGCGCGCCAGGACAGGTGTCCCGGTGCGCCCCGTTGGCAGGCCTTGCTGGCTTATTTTGCCGTGACGGTCACCGGCACGCTCAGCTGCGCCGTCAAACCATTATTGTCCAGCGCCACCACCTTCAGCGTATAGCTGCCGGCCACCGGCTGCGGCCAGATGGCGGTGATGGTCATGCCGCTCATGGAAAACTGCATGCCCAGCGGCGCGCCGCTGATCGAGATCCACAGCGCGTTCGCCCCGGGGGCCGTCAGCACGATGCTGCCGCTCATGGCCTTGCCGGCCACGCCCGTCATGGCGGCGGCGCTGATCGTGGGACCGGTGGCGGCGATTTTCACCGTGGTCACGGCCTGGCCCGTCAAGCCCGTCCTGCTATCTTTGGCGATGACGGTCACGTTGTAGCTGCCCAGTACGGGGCTGGCCCAGCTGACGACGCCGGCGGCATTGATGCTCATGCCGGACGGCGCGCCCGACAGGCTGTAGGTGACGGCGTTGGGCGCCACCGTCGTGGCGGTGAACGACAGGGCCACGCCCGGCTTGCCGCTGATGCTGGCCACGGTGACCACGGGTGGCAGCGGGGCGGCGATGGCCACCGTATAGATGCCTTTGCCGCTCAGGCCAGTCTTGCTGTCCGTGGCCGTCACGATAACGGCGTAGGTGCCGGCAATGGGGGCGGCCCAGCTCACCAGTCCGGCGCTGCTGATGGTCATGCCGGCCGGCGCGCCGCTCAGCGTGTAGCTGACAGGATTGGCGGCGCTGACGCCGACATTGAATGCCAGGGCCGTGCCAACCTTGCCCGTGATCGCGCCGACGCCGACGACGGGCGGCGCGACGGGCGCGATGACGATGCCGTACACGCCCTGGCCACTGAGGCCGCTGACGCTATCCTTGG
Source organism: Janthinobacterium lyxosi (assembly GCF_051380665.1). Classification (NCBI taxonomy): domain Bacteria; kingdom Pseudomonadati; phylum Pseudomonadota; class Betaproteobacteria; order Burkholderiales; family Oxalobacteraceae; genus Janthinobacterium; species Janthinobacterium lyxosi. Next base: position 23,416 of record NZ_JBNYXM010000016.1, on the reverse strand, counting down.
CCACCATGGTCACGGCATACGTGCCGGCGACGGGTGCGGCCCAGCTGACGACGCCCGTGGCGGCGATGCTCATGCCGGCCGGCGCGCCCAGCATAGTGTAGCTGAGGGGGTTGGCTGCGCTGGCCGATACGGTGAACGACAGCGGCTTGCCGGCCGCGCCGCTGATGCTGGCCGGCGTCACCACGGGGGCGGCCGGTGCGATCTGCGTGCCCGACAGGCTGGCCAGCAGGCTTTTCACGTTGGGCGTGCCCAGGCCGCCCAGCGGGTCGTAGCCGACCCTGGCCGTGCACACGCTGCACGTGCCGTTGCTGCCGCGCGTGATGTCGGCAAAGCTGCTGGCAAAGGTGCCGGGCACGGTGGCGATCTGGCCGTACAGCATGCTGTGCGGCAAGCCGAGCGCCGTCTTGGCTTGCAGCGCGCGGCTGGCGTTGGCGATGGCGACCAGGCCGGCCCACTGTGGCGTGGACAGGCTGGTGCCGCCGATGCTGAGCCAGCTGGCGGTGCCGCTGCCTTGTGCCATCACGGCCGTGTACTGGCCTGTGGCAGGGTCGGCATTGAAGGCCACGTCGGCCACGTTGCGCCGCAACAGGTTGGTCAGGCCGGGCACGCTGGCAGTCTGGTAGGTGGGCAGTGCCGTATAGGCGCTGATGCCGCCGCCGGTGCCGGACCAGGCCGTTTCGCTGCGCACGCCGCTGCCGCTGTAGCTGAGCGTAGTGCCGCCCACGGCCAGCACGTTCGGTGAAACGGAGGGCCAGGACACGCCGTTGCCCGAATCGCCCGTGGCGGCCAGGTAGCTCATGTTCTTGCCCGTGAAGGCGCTGTCGACGGAAGCCGTCCAGTTGCCTTCGGCGGCGCCAAAGCTCATCGAGACGACGCCAGGCCCCATCAGGTTGGCCAGGCGCACGGCGCCCAGCAGGCTGTTGACGGAGGCGTCGGGCGCCTCGATCAGCACGATGCGCGCCAGCGGCGCCGTGGCATGCGCCCACTGCACGTCGAGCGCGATTTCCATGGCCCAGCCCGAATTATAGGCGGGTGCGGTGGCCGTCATGGTGCTCGATGGTGTGTTGTAGACGATGGACAATTCGCAGCCGCCGGCCGGCGCTGGCGGCAGTGGCAGGCTGGCATTGATGGCGATGGCTTTGGTGGTGCAGCCGGGCAAGCCGAACTTCTGATTGAAGATGGCCAGTTCGGCCGCCGCGTTCGGGTTGTGCATGGCGTCGACGATATAGATCGTCTGTCCCGCGCCCAGCTGTGCCGCCTGGGCTGGCGTCAGCGCCGTGCCCGCCGCCGGCAGGGCGGGCAGGTCGTAGGCGGCGCGGATTTGCGCGGGGGAGTAGGTCGCTACCACGCTGCTGCCGGCCATGGGCGCGACGGCGTCTGCCGTGCCGCCGGACAGCAGCGGCGCGATGTCCTGTGCCACCTGTTCCGCGGCGGCGATCTTTTGCGCCGTCAGGCGGCGCGTGCTCATTTCCGTCATGGCGCCGGGCACGTGCTGCAAGTGCGGACGCCAGTGGGCCGAGCCGCTGCTGTTGGCGCTATCGCGCCCGTCAGGTGCATCGAGCAGGGCCGGGGCCGCATGGAACATCGGTTGCACCACCAGCGTGCCGACGGCGGCGGGGATGACGGGCACCTCGACAGTGAAATGTGTCGCGGCCGTGGCAATGGCGGCAGGCGGCGTCGAGGTCTCCTGGCCTGGGCCGCAAGCGCCCAGCAGGAGCGCGGCGGTGGCGCCCAGCAGCAGGCGCCCGTGACGGGGATGTTGTGGGATGAATCTTTTCATGGCGAAACTCTCCGAGTTGGGCGAGGGCCACATCTCGACAATGCATCCAGGCCGGGCGCCGCGCGCTGGCGGTCCTGGTCCTGCACATTGGCAGCCCCGCTGCCATGGCGCTTGCGCGCGGTAGGCCGGTGGCTTTGCGTCCCCGCCTTTCGACGGGTTTGCCCTCAGAACTGATCATGCATCGCTACAAACTTCCTGATGCGTTATCAATTCTAGTGAATTTGCCAAATAAGTGTTAACTATTTTCAATCAATATTTTTATTTTCGCAATAAAATGTGGCAGATTTGCCTAGTATGGAAACAATCTTGTCAGCTTGATTAAGTCTCGAAGACAAGGTTATCAGACGGGTATCGATGTGTGACAGTGTTTTTCCCCGGCAACGGTGCTTGCATTCCCTGATAGGTTAATGAATTTCATGAATTTAACGAATATGTTTCTTTCGCGCATCAGTCCTCGAACACCATGCCTGAATACGGCGTTGCGCGGCAGGCCGCCAGCCGCGCTGCCAGGCTGCCCGCATGGGCTTCCAGCTGGTGGCCGTCCGGATCGAGAAAATACAGGGAATCGCCAGCGCTGCGGTTTTGCTGCCATTCGGGCACGCCGGCGGCGCGCAGGCGGGTGGCAAAGATGGGGAAGTCTTCCTGGTGTATGGCAAAGGCGTAGTGCGTGTAGCTGCGGCCCGGGTCGCTGGCCGCCTCCGCGTCTTGCGACAGACATAACCACAAGTCCCCGGCCGACAGATACGCGCCCCTGTCCCAGTGCGCATGCAGGCGCAGGCCCAGCATATCGCGATAAAAGATGATGCTGCGCGCCAAGTCGCGCACGGACAGGGTGAGGTGGTTCAGGCCGGTCAACATGGCTTTGAATGTATCAAGACGGTGATCCACGGCTTTGGGCAGGTGCCATCAGACAGGTTCGGCATGCTCCACCATCAGTTGCACCTTGGTCGTGCCATTGTATTCATTCGCATCGAGCCGGAAGGCGACCCTTGTGCGTTCGCCCAGGGCGTCCGTGTGGCCGAACCAGATGGCGTCGAAGCGTACGCCATTCTTTTCCAGCAGCAATTTCAAATGGCGCTCTTTCAGGATGCGCTGGCTGACGACGCGGAATTCATCGCAGAAGACGGGTGGGGCGAAGCCCTGGCCCCACACCTGGCCATCCATCAGTTCGATGAAGGCCGTCGTGTAGTACGCGTCTTCCAGCGGGCCGTCCGTTTCCACGACTCTTTCCAGTTGCTGCTGGCTGAGCCAGGCCTGGCCCACGGCTTCGAAGGCCTTGGAAAATGCGTCGAAGGCGTCGGCGCGGATGGTCAAGCCCGCCGCCATGGCGTGGCCGCCGAACTTGTCGATCAGGCTGGGCGCCCGTTTCGATACGAGGTCGAGCGCGTCGCGCAAGTGGAAGCCGGGAATCGAGCGGCCCGAACCCTTGATCCAGCCATCAGCGCCCGGCGCGAACGTGATGGTCGGGCGGTAAAACTTTTCTTTCAGGCGCGAGGCGACGATGCCGATCACCCCCTGGTGCCAGGATGCATCGAAGACGCTGATGGTGCTGCTGTTGGCCGGCTCGAAATCATCGAGGTGCAGCAGGGCCGTATCCTGCATTTCCGCCTCGATTTCGCGGCGTTTCAGATTGATGTCGTTGAGTTGCTGCGCCAGCGCCCAGGCGCGGCCTTCGTCGTCCGTGATCAGGCATTCGATGCCCAGCGACATGTCTTGCAAGCGCCCGGCTGCATTCAGGCGCGGTCCCAGGGCAAAGCCCAGGTCGAACGGCGTGGCGCTGCGCGCTTCGCGGCCCGCCACGCGGAACAGGGCGGCCACGCCCGCGTGCATATTGCCCTTGCGCATGCGTTTGAGGCCTTGCGCGACGAGGATGCGGTTGTTCGTATCGAGGCGCACCACGTCGGCCACCGTGCCCAGCGCTACCAGGTCGAGCAGGTTGTCGAGCTTGGGTTGCGTTTGCGCATCAAAGATGCCGCGCCGGCGCAGCTCTGCGCGCAAGGCCAGCAAGACGTAGAACACCACGCCCACGCCCGCCAGATGTTTACTGGGGAAGCCGCAGGCGGGCTGGTTCGGATTGACGATGACAGCCGCGTCGGGCAGGGTGTCGGCCGGCAAATGGTGGTCGGTGACGACCACCTGGATGCCGCGCCGGTTGGCCTCGGCCACGCCGTCGATGCTGGCGATGCCGTTATCGACAGTGATGATGATGTCGGGCGACTTTTCGCGCGCGGTGAGCGCGACGATTTCCGGCGTCAGGCCGTAGCCGTACTCAAAACGGTTGGGCACGATGAAATCGACGTCGGCGCCCATGGCGCGCAAGCCGCGAATGGCCACGGCGCAGGCGGTGGCGCCGTCGCAATCGTAGTCGGCGACGATGACCATGCGCTTCTTGGCGGCAATCGCGTCGGCCAGGAAGGCGCCGGCCGCGCCGATGTGCAGCAAGCCGGACGGCGGCATCAGGGCCGCCAGTTCGCTCGACAGTTCTGCCGCATCGGACAGGCCGCGCGAGGCGTACAGCCGGGCCAGCACGGGGTGGATGCCGCCCTGGCGCAGCAGTTCGGATTCGCGGTAAGGGCAGGGACGGGTGGCGATGCGGGTACGGGTCATGATGCTTTCAACTTGTTCAGGGTAATCGCGCACCAGAATTTGCGCTGCGCATTCTTGCTGGTGCTGCAAGCTAGCCAGGCGTCGCGGTGGCTCAGCACCAGACGCAACTGGCCCAGGCGGCCATCTTTCAGGGCCGCCAGCAGGGGCACGAACCAGTCTGCTTCCAGTGCCTGCAACTGTTGCAGCCACAGGCCCCATTCCTGCGCCTGCGCCGCTTCGATCAGGCCACCCAGCACGATGATCGCGTCGGATTGGTCTGCCAGCACACTGCTTGGACTGGCATGGCGCCGTGATGGTTCCGCCAGCGCCGCCAGCCAGCCGGGCGCGTCCTTTGTATGCAGGCTGGCGGCGCAGCGCACAGGGTCCGCCGTGGCCACGCTGGCACCCCAGATCCAGAAGGAGTTGATGGCTTTCAAGCCCCGCTCTTCGCGCGCCGCATTGACGGGATGTTCATGCCACAGCATCTGCACTTCGTTTTGCAGGCGGCGCGCGGCGCGCGCGTGCTCGCCTTCCGGCATCCAGACGGACAGGTCTTGCGTGGTGGCGCCGTCCGGCGACGCGCATTGCAAGTCGCTCCAGGCGTCGGCGCGCATGAGCCAGGTACCGGCGTCGCCATACGCCAGGGGCTGGCCGATCTCGTCGAAATAGGGGGACACAATGTCAAACAGGGCGCGGCCATCGGCCTCGCTCAGCTTGAGCTGGCGCAAGTCTTCCAGGCTGATATGGCTGCGGGCAATGGCCAGGTGGGCCGGATGCAGCAGGAAGTAGCGCGCGCCCGGTTCCGGCACCAGACCATAGCCGCGCATGGCCTGGGCCGCGAAGGCCGCCTGCGCCGCCTCGCCGTTGGGCGCGGGCGACAGGCTCAGCGCGTGCGCCAGCCACGCTTCGTGCGGCAGCAGGCGGTTGTTGTTGTCAAATGTTTCTAAATTAAAACTAGAAGTGCGCGAAAGGAGCGCCGCCAGCGCGGGCGCTTGCAAGACCTTGATCAGGTCGGCAGCCAGTTCGGCATTGGGCAAGGCGCAGGGCAAGACGAGGGTAAGTTGATTCATTCCGAGATTGTAGGCGATTGTGGTCATGCAAGAGTAGGGGCAGACAATTTTCGTCGAGTACTGAAAGTATCAAAAAAACATCAAAATTATACTAGTCTCATTATTATTAATGGAAAACATTTTGCTTTTGCAAATTTCGACGATATAATTACGCCAACTTAAATATCAGAAAGACAATCATACCCCTGCTGTGTGGTTGCGTCGTTTGGCTCCTGTGTCCCTCGAAATCGTATACAAGATGCTGCCGGCTTCATTTTTTAAACAAGTCTCTTTCTTGGAAGCCCACCCATGTATACATTCGCCGCTTTGCGCGGTCAGGCTGATTGCGTCCTGACCCCCCATGTTTCCACTCCTGCCGCCACTGATGCGTATCGCCAGGAGGCCGCATGACTACCTACAATCTGTCGACTACGGTACACGTGTGTGAAGACATTAACAAAAATTTCGACATCCGCGATTTGCTGGTGCAAGCCGGCTATTCGGTGCAAGGCGAACTGAACATCAAGAATTTCACGGTTTTGTTGCCTGACGATACTGAATCGACTAGCAACACCCCCTTGTTCGGCATGCTCGACGCGGACACCGTGTACGTGCGTCCCGGTGATTGGGCTGCCAACTACAATGGCAGCTTCTCGACCATCCAGGTAACGATCGACAAGGGCAATGGCGATATCGTCCAGCTGAGCCTGCAAGTCATCATCGATCCCGTCAATGACGCCCCGGATGCGGCTGACAAGACCTTCACCCTGGTCGACGGCGCCAGCGTCGTGCTGAGCGAAAGCGATTTCGGCTTCCACGACGACGTCGAGAACAACGGTTTCAAGTCCATCGTCATCACCAACACCACCACGGCCGGGCAAGTCTTGCTCAATGGCGTGGCCGTCGCGGTGGGCACGGAGGTCTCCATCGATGATATCCGCGCGGGCCACCTGGTCTTCGTGCCGAGCCGGACGGTCGCCGGCGACTTCGACCTGGGCTTCAAGGTGCGCGACGATGGCGGCACGGAAGGCTGCAATGCGCAAGACCTGAGCCTGGCGCCCCATTACCTGACTTTCAAGGTGCCGATGGCCCACCTGGGCGATTTCGTCTGGGAAGACAAGAACGCCAATGGCGTGCAGGATGCGGGCGAAGCGGGCATCGCCAATGTCGTGGTGCAATTGAAAGATGGCGCGGGCGCGGTGGTGGCATCGACCACGACCGATGCCAACGGTGGCTACCATTTCGACGTCAATCCAGGCACGTATTCCGTCACCGTCGTCACGCCGAATGGCTACACGGCAACAGCTGCCAACCAGGGCGGCGACAGGGCCAAGGATAGCAATATCGATGCCGCCGGCAATATGGCGCCCGTCACCCTGGCGCCCGGCGAAACCAACTTGAGCCTGGATGCGGGCCTGTACCGCGCTGCCGAACTGGGCGACCGCGTATGGTTCGATGCCAACAAGAACGGCTTGCAAGATGCGGGCGAAGCAGGCGTGGCCGGCGTGAAAGTGACTTTGCTCGATGCGTCGGGCAATGCCGTTGGCAGCCCGCTCGTCACAGATGCGAATGGCAACTATTTGTTCACGAATCTGAAGCCGGGCGCCTACAGCGTCCAGTTCGACAAGACCAGCCTGCCTGCCGGCTATGCCTTCACGGGCCAGGACCAGGGCGGAGACGAGCAGCGCGATTCCGATGCCAGCGCCATCGATGGCAAGACGGCGCAAGTGCTGCTTGCTTCCGGCGACAGCAACCATAGCCTGGATGCGGGCATCGTGGCTCTGCCGGCCTCCTTGGGCGACCGCGTCTGGCATGATGCCAACTTGAACGGCGTGCAGGATGCGGGCGAAGCCGGCATCGGCGGTGTCACGGTGCAGCTGAAAAATGCAGCCGGCAGCGTGATCGGCTCGACCGTCACGGATGCCACCGGCTATTACAACTTCAGCGTCGATGCCGGCACGTATTCCGTCGCCGTCGTCGCGCCGCCAGGCTATTTGACCACGGTCAAGGATGCGGGCGGCAACGATGCGCTCGACAGCGACATCAATGCCGCAGGCCAGAGTGGCCTGGTGACGGTTGCCGCCGGCCAGAACTACAAGGACCTGGATGCGGGCTTGTACAAAACGGCTGCCATTGGCGACCGCGTGTGGTTTGACGCCAACGGCAACGGCACGCAGGATGCGGGCGAAGCGGGTGTCGGCGGCGTAAAAGTCAACCTGTACAACGCCTCGGGTGCCGTGGTGGCCAGCGCCACCACGGATGCCAGCGGCAACTATCTGTTCAGCAACTTGGTGCCTGGCAACTACTTCCTCGGTTTCGTGCCACCGGCCGGCTATACCTTCACCAAGGCGGACGTGGGCGGCTACGCCACCGATTCGGATGTCAATCCGGCCACCGGCCTCACCACTACCTGGATCGCGCTGAAATCGGGCGATGTCCAGCTGGAATGGGACGCCGGCCTGGTCAAATGCGCGCCTGTCACCGGCAGCATCGGCGACCGCGTGTGGGAAGACAATAACTACAACGGCGTGCAAGATGCGGGCGAACTGGGCGTGGCGGGCGTGAAAGTCAACCTGCTCAATGCCAGCAACCAGATCATCGCCACGACAACGACAAATGCCAGTGGCAATTATCTGTTCGATAAACTGGTCGCCGGCGGCTACAAGGTGGAAGTTGTCCGTCCATCGGGTTTCTATTACACCAAGGCAAATGTGGGCAGCGACACGGCCGATTCCGACGTCGATACGAGCACGGGGCGCTCCGGCCTGATCAACCTGGCTGCCGGCCAGAACGACATGAGCTGGGATGCGGGCATCTACCGCAAGGCCAGCCTGGGCGACAAGGTATGGCGCGACGCCGACCATGACGGCGTACAGGATGCCAACGAGGCAGGCATCGCCAACATCAAAGTGCAGTTGTACTCCGGCAGCGGCGCTTTGCTGGCCACCACTTACACGAATGCCAGCGGCAACTATCTGTTCAGCAACCTCGATCCGGGCAGCTATTCGCTGAAGTTCGACAAGAGCAACGTGATGCATGCTGGTTACGCCATGAACAGCTGGAAGTGGGGCGCCAAGAACGTGGGCAGCAATGACAACATCGATTCGGACGTCAACAGCAATGGTTCCTATGCCAACGTGGTCTACACGGACATATTAAAACTGGCATCGGGCCAGAATGACATGCGCTGGGATGCGGCGATCACGCCTATCGTCATCGACCTGAACGGCGACGGCGTGCACACGATCGCCCGCGCCGATTTCCACGGCAGTTTCGACTTGCTGGGCACGGGCAGCGCCATCCAGTCGGGCTGGGTCTCGGCCCATGACGGTTTGCTGGCCATCGACAGCAATGGCAATGGCAAGATCGACAATATCTCCGAGTTGTTTGGCGGCAGCGAGAAGGGCACGGGCTTTGCCAAACTGTCCAGCTATGACTCGAACCACGACGGCGTGGTCGATGCCAAGGATGACAAGTTTGCCGAATTGCGCATCTGGCGCGACGCCAACAGCAATGGCGTCACGGACGATGGCGAGCTGATGTCGCTGCATGACGCCGGCGTGGCCAGCCTGACGGTGGCCTACACGGAACTGCCTTTCCTCGACGCCAACGACAACCTGCACCTGGAGCGCAGCAGCGTCACCCTGGCCGACGGCAAGACGGTGGACATGACGGACGTGTATTTCAACGTCGACGCCAAGGATGCGGCCCAGGCCGGCATCACCTTGCCGAGCATGGCCGATCTGCTGCGCGATGACAGCACGCTCGACGTGGTGCTGGGCCAGGATGGCACGGTGACCACGGTGGCCGCCGCGCCAGCCGCCGCAGCCCCTGCTGCCGAAGCCCAGGCCCAGTGCGAAATGGCCGAAGTCTTGCGCCGCGCCATGGCCCATGCGAATGCCCAGCCCCAGGAAATGGCTGCCTGATGTCCTGTTTTGCCAGGCCGTACCCGCCTGGCTGATGTGCTCCGGCGCCCCTGTCCGCAGGCGGTGCCGGCGCTCTCCAATCACTTTAAAGAGAATACGCAATGAAAAAATCCATGCACCTGATCGTCCGCGGCAGCATCGCAGCGGCTGTTTTCGCCCTTGCCAGCAGCAGCGCCCTGGCAGCGTCCAACCTGCAAGTCATCGACTCGCACAGCGTCAGCCTGTTTACGGCCAGCGGCGGCGCCTTCGGCTCCGGCAGCGCCATCTCGCCTACCTTGTGGCAAGTCAAGTACGACAGCAACACCTTCCTGGCTTTTTGCCTCGATCCCCATGTCGCGCTGAGCAACACCTCGAACAGCTACAGCAGCAGCGCCTTTGCGGCCAGCGATTCGGTCAAGCGCCTGTACGAGGGCTATTACGCCTCGTCCATTGCGAATGTGTCGACCAGCGCCAACAGCGCCGCCGCCTTCCAGCTGGCCCTGTGGGAATTGAATAACGACAACACCAACCTGCTGACGGGCGACCTGCGCTTCAAGAACCTGAGCAATGCCGTCGTCAGCCAGGCGAACAGCATGCTGGGCGTGGCGACGGGCAATGGCGCCATTCAGAACCTGTACAACTACACCAGCCTGAGCAGCGTCAATCCTGCCTCGCAAACCCTGCTCAGCGTGTCGCCCGTGCCGGAAGCGCAAACGTGGGCCATGCTGGTCGCCGGCCTGGGATTGCTGGGCTTCATGGCGCGCCGCCGCAAGGCTGGCACAGCATAAATCGGCAGCAGCGATATTGACTTGGTAGTTTCTGCTGCGGTGCGTCCGTCACGACGCACCGCAGTTTTTATTTTTTCGCAACATCATTCTGGATAGCTGTTATTACTATGGCACAATGTTTCTGCAAACCACCATTGCGCGACCTTGACAATAGTTTCTCACTGTTCCTTGCAACTGCCTGAGATCGGACTTGAGCTCATCATGACGCCACCTTCTGCCGCGCACGCCACCGTCGACGCCTCCCCATCCACCACCTGTGCCGACACGCTTGCCGACGCCATCGTCTTCCTGGCCCGCTTTCTTGGCACCGGCGTGCAAGCCGAGCGCCTGCGCGCCAGCGTGAGCGCGCATGGCGACCTGGCTGCCGCCGATTTTCTCGACCAGGCGCTCAGCCATGCCAGCCTGGCCGGCACGCCGCTGCCGATGGACAAGCCGCGCCGCGCCACGGAAATGCCGGCCTTGCTGGTCAACGGCGAAAGCCAGGCGCTGGTTGTGCTGAGCATTGCCGATGATAAATATGAATGCCATGTGCCCGGCATCGAAGGCAGTGCCTGGCTCGATGCGGCCGCGCTGGCCCAGGAAGTGCCTGATGGGCGCTGGGTAGCCGTGCGGCCCGTGATGTTCTTCGACCAGCGCAGCCTGCTCTACAGCATGCCGGCGGCGGGACGCTGGTTCTGGGACGTCTTCAACCGCAACCGCTGGGTCTTTCGCTGGGCCTTGCTGGGTACCCTGGTGCTCAATATCATCAGCGCGCTGGTGCCGTTCTATGCGATGGCCGTGTATGACCGCGTGATCCCGAACAATGCCACGTCCAGCCTGTGGGTGCTGACGATAGCCGTCGTCGCGCTGACCGGTTTCGAGCTGGCCATGCGCTTGCTGCGCGGCGAGCTGGTGGAAACGGCGTCGCGGCGCATGGACGTGGCCCTGTCGTCCAGCATCTTCGCCCAGTGTCTGCGCCTGCGCGCGGCCAGCCGGCCCGCTTCCGGCGGCACGCTGGCCAACACCGTGCGCGATTTCGAATCGGTGCGCGAATTCTTCGCCTCGACCACCCTGACGACCCTGGGCGACTTGCCGTTTTTGCTGCTGTTCCTGCTGGTCATCGCCCTGGTGGGCGGCTGGCTGGTGCTGGTGCCCCTGGCCGCCATCCCGATCCTGCTGCTCGTCGCCTTTGCTTCGCGTGCGGCGCTGGCGCGGCACGTGGCCGCCTCGATGCAGGAAAGCGCGCAGCGCACGGCGCACCTGTTTGAAACCATGAATGGCCTCGACACCATCAAGGCGCTGGGCGCGGAGGCGTGGAGCCGCCGCAAATGGGAAAGCCTGACGGTGGCCATCGCCGCCAACAGCGTCGAGACGCGCGAAATCGTCAGCAGGGTCAATTACATCAACACGGCCGTGCTGGCCCTGTCCGGCGTGGCCGTGGTGGCCGTCGGCGCGCTGCTGATGGGTGAACGCCTGCTGACCCTGGGCCAGATCATCGCCGTGAGCATGCTGACGGGGCGCGCGCTGGCGCCCGTGAGCCAGATCGCGGGCCTGATCATGCGCTGGGAGCAGACCAAGCTGTCCTACCAGGCGCTGAACAAGATCATGGAAGCGCCCACGGACGACGATGCGGCCAGCCTGCAGGCGCCTCCGCTGTCCGGGCGCATCGAGTTTCGCGAAGTGGGTTTCGCCTACCCGAACTCGCCGCCGCTGCTCGACAAGCTGAATTTGCAGATACGCCCCGGCGAACGGGTGGGCGTGATCGGCAAGCTCGGTTCCGGCAAGAGCACCTTGCTGCGATTGTTGCTGAACCAGTACGGCCCGCAAAGCGGCAGCGTGCTGTTCGATGACCTGGCCAGCACCCAGCTGGAACCCTTGAGCCTGCGCCGCCAGATCGGCTATGTGCCGCAGGACGTGACCCTGTTCCACGGCACCCTGCGCGAAAACATCGAACTGGGCCGTAGTCAGGCGGACGACGCCGGTTTGCTCGACGCCATCCGCCTTGCCTGCCTGGACGACATCATCACGCAGCTGCCCAATGGCGTGGCGACTGAAGTTGGCGAGCGGGGCGAGCGCCTGTCCGGCGGCCAGCGCCAGGCCGTGGCTATGGCCCGCGCCTTGCTGGCGAAACCGCCGATGCTGCTGCTCGATGAACCGAGCAGCATGTTCGATCCGGCCACGGAGCAGCGGCTGATCGCCCGCCTGCGCACCTTGCAGGACACCACCATCGTGCTCGTCACGCACCGCATGGCCATGCTGGCGCTGGTGGACCGGCTGATCGTCTTCGACAAGGGGCGCATCGTGGCCGACGGCCCGCGCGATGAAGTCTTGCGCGTGATTAACACTCAAAATTCGGGCCAAAACCAGGCCGCCAAGCCAGCCGCCGCCGTTGCCAACACGACGGGAGCACCGGCATGAGCGCCCTGAATGCCCGTCCGCTGCCGCAGGCGCACCCGGACCCGGAACGCGAGCCGCGCCGCATCATCATCCGCATGCTGGCCCTGATCGCCGTGCTGCTGGTGCTGACCCTGGCTTGGGCCACGTTCGCCCAGCTCGACGTGTCCGTGAATGGGCGCGGCGCCATCACGCCGCCGTCGCATCTGCAGGAAGTACAAAGCCTGGAAGGGGGTATCGTGCGTGAAATGCTGGTGAAACCGGGCCAGCGGGTGCGCCGCGGCGACTTGCTGCTGCGCCTTGATACGGCGCAATACGACGCCAACCTGGGCGCCAGCGTGCAGAACCGTCTGGCCGCGCTGGCGGGCAGGGCGCGCCTCGATGCGCTGCTGACCGGCGGCATGCCGCAGTTCGCACCCGAATGGCAGAAAGAGGCGCCCGAGCTGATCGCCAAGGAAACACAGTTGTGGCGCGATGGCCAGCGCGAATTCGCTTCCGCCACGGCCGCCGCGCGCGAAGGCGTGACACGCCGGCGCGGCGAGCTGGCCGAGGCCCACAGCCGCATCGCCCAGCTCGACACTGGCCTGAAGATCGCCCTGGAAAGCCTGGCTATCGAGGAGCGGCTGTTCAAGGAAGGGGCAGGTTCGCGCGGCGATTACCTGAACGCGCAGCAGCGCGTGCAGCAGCAGCGCACGGAATTCGACAGCCTGCGCAGCTCCGTGCCTCGCCTGGTGGCCACCCTGGCCGAAGCGCAGGCGCAGGCCGGCGAAGTGGAAGCGCGCATGCGCGGCCAGTGGGGCGCACAGCGCAGCGAATATGAAACCAAGGCCGGCGCCCTGGCCAGCACCGTCAAGGGCCAGCAGGACCAGGTCAGCCGGCGCGACGTGATGGCGCCCGTCGACGGCGTCGTCAACCGCGTGCTGGTAGCCACCGTGGGCGGCGTGGCGCAGCCTGGTAAACCTATTCTGGAAATCGTGCCGGCCGACTCGGAAATGCTTATTTTGGTGCGCGTGAAACCGTCCGACATCGGCTTTATCCACGTGGGGCAGAGCGCCTCGGCAAACGTGCTCGCCTACGACGCCACCACCTATGGCCGCATGAAGGCGCAAGTGGTGCGCGTGGGGGCCGATGCGATTCCCGATGAACGCAACGAGCCGTATTTCGAGGTGCAGCTGAGTACCGACCGCAGCCAGCTGACGGCGCATGGCAAGGTGCTGCCGATTACGCCCGGCATGCCGGTCGACGTGGGTATCCTGACGGGGCGCCGCTCGGTGCTGCAATATGTGTTCAAGCCTGTGCTGCGCGGCTTGCAGTCTTCCCTGCAGGAGCGTTGATGCGTGCCGTGTTGATATCGATCATGCTGGCGTGCGCCAGCATCGTGGTGGAAGCGCAGGCGCAGCTGCCAGGAACCTTGTCCGTCCAGCCGGCGCCCATGCGCGGCTTGCCGGCCCTGCTGGCGCGCGCCGTGCCGCGCGACCCGCAGGTTATCGCGGCGCAGGCGGCGCTGGCCACCACCGAGGCGCGCTACAAGCAGGCCCGCTCGCGCCTGTTCCCGAATGCGGCGCTGCAGGCCAGGCGCGGGCGCAGCAATGACCTCGACGGGACGCTGGACGTGGAACGGCGCACGCACGAAGTGGAGGCGAGCCTGCGCTGGAATGTGTACAACGGCGGCGCCGACCGCGCCGAACTCGATGCGGCCGAGCGCGAAATGGCGGGCGCCGCCTTCGACGTGCAGCGGGCACGCGCGGAAAGCGCGGAAAAACTGGCCGAAGCGTATTTCGACCTGCAGCGCCTGGAACGCAGCCTGCTGCAGTCGCAGGAACGCCTGCACGACGTGACGCAGCTGGTGAAACAGGTGGCGCGCCAGGCGGAGTTGGGAAAATCGTCGGAAGTGGACCGCGAACTGGCGCAAAGCTCGCAGCTGGACGCGGAACTGGTACACGACGGCTTGCTCACGGACCGTCTGGCCGCGCAGATCAAGCTCGAGGCGCTGGCCTTCGAGCCGGTGGCGCAGTTTGCTGACTTTACGTTTGCGCCGCTGCCGGCGCAGGCGTTGGCAAACGCCGACACGCAGCAGGCGCAGTTGCGCGCCGCGCGCGAGCGGGCGGCTGCGGCCCAGCTGCGCGTGCGCAGCGTGGCGGCCACGCTGGCGCCGAAAATCGACCTCGATGTCAGCCATCTGCTCAATAACAAGACCACTCCGCCGCCATCGACGATACAGCAGCGCGGCTGGTCGGTGGGCGTCAGCTGGGAATTTCCACTCGGCGGCGGCTCCCTGGCGCAGCGCGACGAGAGCATCAGTCGCGCCCAGGCGGCCGAGGCGGACGTGGCACGCGCCGAGCAGGGCACGCGCGCCGACCTGGCCAGCATGCTGCCGCGTATCGCCAATGCCCAGCGCACCCTGGCCCTGCTCGACGAGCAGGAAAAGAAGATGGCATTTGTCGTGCGCGGCGGCAGTATCCAGTACGAGGCGGGGCGGCGCAACCTGCAGCAGATCATCCAGACGCGCGACAGCTACTTCACGATACAGCAGCGGCGCATCGACCAGCTGCACCGTTTGACCCTGGCGCAGATGCGGCAATATGCGCTGGCGGGGCAACTGCTGCAGGTGTTTGGGCTGGCACAATAGGGCGCTGGCGCCGGATTTGGCGCCAGCGTGCGCTGTTTCACATGCAGTTTCATGCATGAAATGGCCATTGTGTGGCACACTGCGCGCTCGCATATCATCGTTGTCGCGGGAGCGCATGAGCATCATCAAACAATTTCCTTTTGAGTGGCAGGTCGGCGTGCGCTATACGCGCGCCGGGAAACGCAGTGGCCGCAACAGCTTCATTTCCTTCATCTCCCTCATTTCCGTGGCTGGCATCGGCCTGGGCGTGGCCGCGCTGATCGTCGTCCTCTCCGTCATGAACGGCTTCCAGAAGGAAGTCACCGACCGCCTGATGTCGGTATTGGCGCATGTCGAGGTGTTCGATACCAGCGGTTCCATGCCCAACTGGCAGGCGCAGGAGCGCGCCGCCTACGCCAACCCGCAAGTCAAGGCCGTGTCGCCCTTCGTCGAAACCCAGGGCATGCTGCTCAACGACGAAACCATGCGCCCGTCCGTCGTGCGCGGCGTGCTGCCGCAGCAGGAGTCCACCGTGTCGAGCGTGGCGAGCCAGATGAAGCAGGGCAGTTTCAATGCGCTCACTCCCGGTTCATACAACATCGTGCTGGGCATCGACCTGGCCAAGGCGCTCGACGTGAAAGTGGGGCAGAACGTCACCCTGATGCTGGAGCGCGAGCCGAGGGCGGGCGACCCGGCCACTGGCATCGTCATGCCGCGCATGCGCGCGCTCAAGGTGGCCGGCATCTTCGAGGCAGGTCATAATGAACTCGATGGCAGCCTGGCGTTTGTGAACATGCAGGATGCCGAGCAGCTGCTGCAGCTCGATGGCCCGTCCGGCCTGCGTCTGCGCCTGCATGACATGAACCAGGCGCCGCAGGTGGCGCGCGAACTCAAAGCGTCGATGCCGGGCCAGCTGTGGATGCGCGACTGGTCGCGCGCCAGTGCCAGCTGGTATGCGCTGGTGCAAAGCCAGAAGAACATGATGTTCATCATCCTCAGCATGATCATCGCCGTGGCCGCGTTCAACCTCGTCTCGACCCTGGTGATGTCGGTCACCGACAAGCAGGCCGACATTGCGATTTTGCGCACCCTGGGCGCCTCGCCGTTTTCCATCATGAAGATTTTCATGATCCAGGGCGCGCTGGTGGGATTGCTGGGAAGTGTGCTGGGCGTGGTCGGCGGCGTCGTGCTGGCGCTGAACGTGGGCGTCATCGTGCCCTTCATCGAAGGCATCTTCGGCCTGCACTTCATTTCCAAGGAAATCTACCAGATCAGCGCCGTGCCGTCCGACGTGCATTGGCTGGACGTGGCGCAGATCGGCCTGATCGCCTTTGGCCTGGCGCTGGTGGCGACCATCTACCCGAGCTGGCGCGCCGCGCGTGTCAGGCCGGCCGAGGCCTTGCGCTACGAATAACTCCCCAAGAAACGATAAAGACCGCCTGAACAATGAGTATTTTCAAGAATTTTCCCTTCGAATGGCTGGTTGGCCTGCGCTACACGCGGGCCGGCAAGCGCAGTGGCCGCAACAGTTTTATTTCCTTCATTTCCCTCATTTCCATGGCCGGCATCGGCCTGGGCGTGGCGGCCCTGATTGTCGTGCTGTCCGTGATGAACGGCTTCCAGAAGGAAGTGACGGACCGCATGTTGTCCGTGCTGGCCCACGTGGAAGTGTTCGACAACAGCGGCAGTATGCCGGACTGGCGCGCCGAGGCGGCGCAGGCTTTTAAAAATCCTGCCGTCAAGGGCGCCGCGCCGTTCGTGGAAACGCAGGGCATGCTGCTGCGCGACGATGCGCTGCGTCCCGCCATCGTGCGCGGCGTGCTGCCCGAGGAAGAGCCGAACGTTTCCGACGTGGCCGGCCAGACGCGCATGGGCAGCTTCAAGGCGCTGCAGCCGGGCACCTTCAATATCGTGCTGGGCATCGAGCTGGCGCGCGCGCTGCGCGTCAACCTCGGTGAAAAAGTCACGCTGATGCTGGCGCAGGGCCAGGTCACGCCGGCCGGCGTGCTGCCGCGCATGCGCAGCTTTACCGTCAGCGGCATCTTCCAGGCGGGCCACAATGAATTCGATGCCGGTTTGGCCTTCATCAATATCGAAGACGGCCAGCGTTTGCTGCGCCTCGACGGTCCATCGGGCCTGCGTTTGCGCCTGGTCGACATGAACCAGGCGCCACAAGTGGCGGCGGAGCTGAAAAAAACCATGCCGGGCGACCTGTGGCTGCGCGACTGGTCCAAGCTGAACGCCAACTGGTTCGCTGCCGTGCAGACGGAAAAGCGCATGATGTTCATCATCCTGACCCTGATCATCGCGGTGGCCGCCTTCAACCTGGTGTCGACCCTGGTGATGACGGTGACGGACAAGCAGGCCGATATCGCGATTTTGCGCACCCTGGGCGCTTCTCCCCGCTCCATCATGAAGATTTTCATGATCCAGGGCGCGTTGGTGGGCATCCTGGGCACGCTGCTGGGCGTGGGCGGCGGCGTGCTGGTGGCCATGAACATCGACGTCATCGTGCCCTTCATCGAGCACCTGCTGGGGGTGCAGTTCCTCTCCAAGGACATTTACTTCATCAGCACCGTGCCGTCCGACCTGCGCTGGCCCGACGTCACCAAGATCGGCGTGCTGGCCGTGATCCTCGCCTTTTTGGCGACCCTGTACCCAAGCTGGTGGGCTGCCCGCGTCAAACCTGCGGAAGCCCTGCGCTATGAATAAACCACTGACGACTACCATGACAGATCTGAATAAACCTGCCTCCAACGGCGCTTCCGCCGATTCTGCCGTCCTGTCCTGCCGTGGCCTGGGCAAGACTTTCACGCAAGGCAGCTACAAGGTGCAGGTGCTGGCCGGCATCGACATCGATATCCACCGCGGCGAACGCGTCGCCATCGTCGGCGCTTCCGGCTCGGGCAAGTCGACCCTGCTGCACTTGCTGGGTGGGCTCGATACGCCCAGCAGCGGCAAGGTGACCTTGCTGGGCAAGGACTTCGCCACCCTCAGCGAAAAGGCGCGCGGCGACTTGCGCAACGCCTCGCTGGGCTTCGTCTACCAGTTCCATCACCTGCTGCCCGAGTTTTCCGCGCTGGACAATGTCGCCATGCCCCTGATGATACGGCGCATGAAGCGTGCCCCCGCCACCGACCTGGCGCAGCAAATTCTCACGCGCGTGAATCTGGCCAAGCGCGTCACGCACACGCCGGGCGAATTGTCGGGCGGCGAGCGCCAGCGCGTGGCCCTTGCCCGCGCCCTCGTCACGCAACCGGCCTGCGTGCTGGCCGATGAACCGACGGGCAACCTCGATCACGCCACGGCCGAACAGATTTTCGACCTGATGCTGGAATTGTCGCGCACCCTGGGCACGGCCTTCGTCATCGTCACGCACGATATCGAACTGGCCAAGCGCTGCGACCGCGTGCTGCGCCTGACGGACGAAGGGCTGCAGCCTTATTGATACTGAGCAATACTAAGGAGCCGCCATGCTGTGGATCGACACGCATTGCCATCTCGACGCACATGAATTCGGCAGCGAATCGCTGCAGGTGGCGGCGCGCGCCAGCGGCCAGGGTGTAGCGATGATCGTCATTCCCGCCGTCGAACGGGCCAATTTCGCCATCGTGCGCGACCTGGCGGCAGCGGCGCCCAACGCCTGCTATGCGCTGGGCATCCACCCGATCTACGTGCCGCACGCTACCGAGGACGATCTGATCGCCTTGCGCGAGGCCGTGGCGCAGGCCATGGCCGACTCGCGCTTTGTGGCCATCGGCGAAATCGGCCTCGATTTCTTCATCCCCATGCTGTGCGAACCAGCCATGCGCGTCAAGCAGGAGCATTTTTTGCGCGAGCAGCTGAAGATTGCCCGCGACTTCGACCTGCCCGTGCTGGCCCACGTGCGCCGCTCGCAGGACATCGTCCTCAAGCATGCGCGCCAGATTCGCCCGAACGGCGGCATCGCGCATGCGTTCAATGGCAGCTTCCAGCAGGCGCAGGGCTATATGGACCTGGGCTTCAAGCTCGGTTTCGGCGGCGCCATGACTTTTACGCGCGCGCTGCAGATACGCCGCATGGCCACGGACTTGCCGCTCGACGCCATCGTGCTGGAGACGGACGCGCCCGATATTTCCCCTGCCTGGATACACCCTGGCCGCAACAGTCCCGAAGCATTGCCGCGCATTGGCGCCGTGCTGGCCGAATTGCGCGGCCTGGATATCGCCCAAGTGGCGGCCGTTACCAGCGCCAACGCGCGCGCCGTGATGCCCCGACTACCCTTGATGGAAACACCCTAATGAACAAGAAGATCATCTCCGGCGCCCTGGCGGCCTGTTTGAGCGGGGCGTTGGTTCCCGCCCTGGCGGCGCCAGGCGCCCAGTGCGACGGCTTGCCGCGCCTCGACGTCACCACGCCATCCGGTTTTTGCGTGGCCGTGCTGGCCGACGGCCTGAAATTCCCCCGTGGCGTGCTGCCGCTGACGAGTGGCGACATCCTCGTCACGGACATGGCGGGATGGGCGCCGAAGCAGGGTAAATTATGGCTGTTGCAGCCCAAGGCGGCCGGTGGCGGCTACGAGCGCAAGCTCCTGCTCGACAAGCTCGATCGCCCGAACGGCATCGTGCAGGGACCGGACGGCATGGTCTACGTGGGCGAGGTTGGACGCATCTTCCGCTTCGACTTGCGCGATCCATCGCGCGCCCTCACCGACATCATCGGCGGCACGGCCAAGACGCCGCGCCTGCCGGGCCTGGGCTTGCACCTGCTGACGAACATGCGTTTCAGCCCCAAGGGCGACCTGTATGTGAACGTGGGCTCCAGCACCGACCATTGCGAGAACGATGGCAAGGCGCCCGACCCGGCCAAGGCTTGCCCTTCGGCGGAAGGCCCGGAAGCGCTGGGCGCCATCCGCGAATACAAGATGGCCTGGCCGGCCGGCACGGTGACGAGTTGGCGCACGCATGCGCGCGGCTTGCGCAATTCGATGGCGCTGGCCTTCCATCCGGCCACGGGCGAGCTGTGGCAGGCGGAAAACGCGCGCGACGCCATCCAGGCCGCCATGCCGCAGCTAAAAAGCGACGAAAACCTGCCGCATGAAGAGCTGAATTTGATCAAGGCCGACCGGCACTATGGCTGGCCGTACTGCTACGACGACAATGTGGCCAGTCCCGAATATCCGAAGACGGCTTGCGACGCCCAATATGCGGCGCCGCAGCGCCTGCTGCCCGGCCACGCCGCGCCGCTGGGCATGACCTTTTATACGGCCAGCCGTTTCCCGGAGCTGTACAAAAATAGCCTGATCATTGGCTACCACGGCTACCGCAACAACGGCCACCGCCTGGTGGCCCTGCTGCCCGACAAGGCCGGTGCGCCGCTGGGCAAGTCCGTTGACTTGATCAGCAACTGGGAGCGCAAGGGCAAGCAGGGCAGGGGTGCGCCCGTCGACGTGAAGCAGGGGCAGGATGGCGATATCTATATGGCCGATGACCATAATGGGCTGGTGTTGAAACTGCACTATGCGGCGGTTAAACCCTAATGTCTGATTCCGGGCGCTGAGATAAAGCCTATTTGAACTTCTTCGAGCGCCCACGTGACGCCGCATTGTGTGCGCGCAGGATGGAATCGACCCGTTCCGACGCGTCGCGCGACAGGTTTTGCGCCACGGCGATATCGGGGAAGAATTCGGGCAGGCGGTAGCTGAGCCACGCATAGGCGGAGTAGTAGCGGCAGGTGTCTTCCACCTGCTGCAAATTCTGCGTGCTTGCGCCATACGCGTGCTGACGCAGCGTGCTCGTTTTTCCCTGCGACAGATTCTTCGCCCAGTGTTCCCACGCCGTTTGCAAGGACGGCACCTTGCTCGATATCGGCACCAGCGACAGGGTGAACTTGTCGGCCACGGACAGGGGCAGGGTGTCGAGCCAGACGGCGCGTTCCTTCTGGTCTTCCGTGATACGGGGGAAGAAAAAGCCGTCCGGCACGTCGATATTGTGGATGAAGCGGCGTAGCAGTTTTGACAGAGACAGTTCGCCCGTTACCGACGAAATGCGGTGCAAATGTTCGAGCGAGGGCGCCACGGCAAAGCCGCTGGTGTTCAGCGGATGCAGCTTTTCCTTGAGCAGGGCGCGCATGACTTCATGCGTCTCGTTGTCGTAGCCGGCCACGAGTCCCTCTTCATGCACGCCGTAACGGCCCGCGCGCCCGGCGATCTGGCGCGCCAGCGCGGCCGAAATCTCTTCTTCTTCGCGGCCGTTGTATTTGACGCAGGTGGTCATGACGATGCGCGCAATCGGCATGTTCAGACCCATCGCCAGCGCATCCGTGCCGACGACGATATCGGCCGTGCCATCGCGGAAACGCTGCGCCTGCGCGCGCCGCACTTCGGGCGACAGGTTGCCGTAGACAGTGGCCACCGACAGCCCCGTTTCCGTGATCATGTCGCGCCACATCAGCACTTCGCGGCGAGAAAAGGCGATGACGGCGTCGCCGCGGCGCAGGTTGCGTACCTTGCGCACCGCGTTCGGCTCCATCGACAGGGGCGCCATGCGTTTCAAGACATGCACTTCCAGCGGGCAGTCCAGGCGCTCGGCCAGTGCCTCGATGGCGCGCCGCGCTTCGGGCGCGCCCACCAGGTACACGGTGTGGGCCGGCGCGCCGCAGACGGCCGCCGTCCACGCGGCGCCCCGGTCCGGGTCGGCCAGCATCTGGATTTCATCGATGACGGCCACTTCCACCACCGTTTTCGTGTCCAGCATTTCCACCGTGCTGGCCACGTGCGTGGCGCCGTCGACCACGCGGCGTTCCTCGCCCGTGATCAGGCTCACGGCCAGCGGCTTGCCGTGCGGCGCGGCTTCCTGCAGGCGTTCGTAGTTTTCCAGGGCCAGCAGGCGCAGGGGCGCCAGATAGATGCCGTTCTTTGCTTTCACCAGCGCTTCCATGGCGCGGTGCGTCTTGCCGGAATTGGTGGGGCCCAGCAGGGCGATGAAGCGGCGCGGCAGGCGCCGCGCCATCTCGAACGAGGCGGGATACTCGGCCAGGTTGATGCTCTGGCGCGTGCGCGCCGCGTGCTGTTCTTCCTGCTGGCGCTCAATGGCGTGATTGAAACGCTGGCGGATGCGGTCGAAGACCATGCCGGCCGGTTCCGACGTCTGCATGTCGGCCAAGGTGTGCAGGAAGAGCATCGGGTCCGTGTCCACGTCTTCGCTCAGGCCCGCGATATCGGCGACGAAATCGATCACGTGCTGGCGCAGCTCCTCGAAGACGGCCGTGCCGGCCCGTTCGCGCACCAGGGCCAGTTTGGCCTCGCGGTTCATCTTGCGCCACTTGGCCGGCCGCGCCAGCACGCCCTGTGCTGGCACCAGCGCATACGGCACCACCAGGTGGCCTGCCTTGACCACGCCGGAAAAGCGCACGAAGACGCGGCCTTCCATCTTGACCAGGCGGATATGTTCGGCCAGTTCCCCCAGTTCCGCGACCAGGGTGGCGTCGTTATTGTCTTCGGTGCTGTCGGAAATGTCGCTGGAAGTGTCGGGAGGAAGTGCGGAGGAAGTCATGTCGTACCTGGGTGTTGAAGTAAGCGAGGCCGATTATACCGTGCGCAGGGCAAAGATTTTTCCGCGCGCGCGGTGCGGCCGTTGCAAAGAGCGAGAGCGACAAAGGCGCGACAAGGCATGTGCGCAGCGCTGATCTTTGAAATGGCTTGTCGTTTTTTTGCCTATTACACTCTTATTCTGCTGGAGAATTAATGAATATATTTTTATTAAGTATGTTTGATCTGCTTATGATCTGCTTAAATTAATTGTAAAATTTTATTGTCGTGATGGTGATAGTAATAAAGAGTATGTTTTTATTAATTTTCATGGCAATGATATTTGCATGGTGTGTGGATTTTTTTTCTGGGGAGAAGGTTGGACTTGTTCTCTTGTGCGCGTCGAGCAACGAGCAATCGCCACCTCGTTTCAATGGCGCCAGCCGCCGCCGGCATGCCTGATGGCGGCTCCCGTCACTGTGGGTTTGACATTAAGCAAGGCGGCACAGCTACCGTGTCGCGCCTGTTCTTTTCATTGCGTGAGGAATTATCCGATGGCGCGAAATGAATTGAATTATCTTGACAATTAATAATGATGAGCTGATCATGGCCTCAGATTTTGCGAGGAGATTTTGGCATGTTTTCAAAATATCTGAAATTGACGGCGATGTGCGGCATTATTCTGGATGCCGGCCTGGCTATCTGTCTGGAGTCGTGTGATTATGTACCCTTTCGTAGCTGGCCGCTATTCAAAGCCAGACACGTTTTGCGTACACTGTTGCACAACCTTAATCAGCCGCCATCTCATGACTCAAGCCCT